>NZ_CP014945.1:1211832-1514790 GCF_001606025.1 Psychrobacter alimentarius
AGCAGCGATACCGCCAACTAAATAGTCCTCACCACCTTCATCCACTTCTACAGTGACACGAATATAAATAGGATTGCCTTCAATATCTTGGCTGGCAATTGGTGATTTTAAAAATAAGCTACGGCTAATCGGATCAATTTCATAATCAGCAAAGCGAGTCAGAGTTTCACGATTAATGATGAGTCCAGGGTTATTGGCGTCACGGGTGATTACTTCAACCGTTTCAGAATTTTCTAGTACCGCATCAAAATCTTCAGCAAGTGGATATGGCCCAGAAATACCTAAACCGCGAGTCTCGTTCACACGCTGGCTAGTGCTGGTCTCTGCCAAAAATGCAGTTACGCGAGTATTATTGTCTTCAAACTGCGCTTTTAGACCAGTCAACGTACGGTTGTACTGTCCAAGTTTGATACCTTCATCATTGTCAATTTGGGTTTTTAGATCGCCATACATAGCAAATGAGCGGCCTTTGTCCAGACGCACATAGAGCTTGCTAGTTGATTGCGCATCAAAGCCTTTAGCAGATGAATCGCCATAGACTGGATAATACTCGCCAGGGTCGATATCGCGGAACAGGCGCTCGCCTTTTTTGTCACTGTCGTAAGCTAGGGTCAACAAATAGTCGCCGTGTACTTTGCCTTTGAGGAACATGGCTGCACGACCTGATGCGGTATAGTCGTCGTTTCCAGCAAAATCATTCAGCTCTTGCTCAAATGCACCTTGAGCATCAGTGATACTACTATCATCAAAGTCTTTGAGTGAAATAGCACCTTCGACGATACCAACGGCAATCAGTGGACGCAGTTTGGCTGTGAACTGTAATGGAATGGTCTGTTTGCTGCTACCAGTATCGATTACCAGCTCACCTTTACCTGGTACGCTCGGCGCGGTGACTGGTATCAACAGCTCGCCACCCGATACGATGACTTGAGTGCCCGCTTGATCTTTGCTGCTATCACTAAGATTGATACGGCCAATGTTGGTATCGATAGTGACTGGCGTTGAAGCAATATAAGGACGACCATCACGATCTTTTAGGCTGATAACGACTTGATATTCGCTTATACCATCAGCGGCAACCATTTGCTCTTGAGTGCGATAACCAATCGTTTGTAGTTTTTCTGGTGTCCATACCTTGATGGTTTGCTCAGAAATAATCTTACCATTCACATCGGTAGCCACGCCGCGTAAGGTATTGCCACCGCGTTGTAAGTCAACCGCATAATAATCAAAAGCTACGACACTTTGTTTTTTCTGTTCAGCAGTTTTACCAATTTGTTGTTCTGATACCGCTTTGCCATTGGCGTATAAGGTAAATAATGAGCCAAGCGGTGCTTGGACTTGTACCATTTGCTTATAAGTACTGAGCTGTTGGCCTTCGTTGAGATTGATAAAACCAACCTCATTGTTTGCCACTTCTTTTAGATATTCTTCTAGCTCTTTTTCTGCTGGTGGCGTTATAGTAGTAACCGCCATATCTACACGACTGGCTACTGGATGAACCATGTCATTGACGATAGCGGAGTCGCAGTTACTGCCTAAGTCTAGTTCGCCATTGATGTTACAGCCGCTGGCTTGAATATTATCTTTGTAGCTGCGATTGTAGTCAGGGTCTAACGTCAGTTCTGTTTTTACGGCTTGCTCAAGGGTGTCATTTTTAGTGCCCACTGATTTGCTACGAGCTACCAGCTCTGCGTTTAAGCGATCAGTACTATCATCCATACCGCCTACGATACCGAAGTCAGCACGATGCAATTCACCATATTTTAAATCAACAAATCGGCTACCCGCATCACCAGCATTACGATTGCTTTGAGTGACCATTTCAGTTGCGTTAGGAAGCGTTGTACGATCAACTTTTAAAACATGAGTCTTGGCACTCACACCATAAAAATTATATTTACCTTCAGGATCGGTCACGACAAAATTGCCATTTTCCATGTAAATACGTACGCCTGCGACACCCAGCTCGCCATCTTCTTTTTGTTGAATACCATCACGATTGATATCATGGTAGACCTTGCCGACAATGATACCATCAGTGTTTATTGTGCCGCGCTCTACCTCAATTTTCCATTGTGCTTCTCTTGACGCCACGCTTTGACCTTGGCCGTTATTCGCTACCGCCGTCGCACGATTGATACCATCACCGCCCAATGAGGCTGCACCGACTAACACACGGTAAGTGATTTTTTTACTTTCACCGCTTGGCATGTTACCCAAGCTTAGCACCTGATACTTGCCGTCAGTCTTAAATTCGGTCGTTTGTGCTTTATTGATCTCAGCGCTTTGGCCAACGCGCACGCTACCATTAACGTAATCAAAACCACGCGGCAACGCATCTTTTAGCTGCACGTCAAAAGCGGTAGAGGTGCTGCTATTGGTGACATTGATGGTGTAACTGACGTAATCACCAAGCTCGGCACTTTTGACATCACTCTCTTTGGTCACAATAAGGCTTGGAGTATCATCGATAATATTGATTTGCGTATCTAAGTCGTCAATACGTACCGTAAAGTCGCTATCATTTGGTAGCTCATTTACACCCGTACCGACAGAAGGAGCAATACAAGCGTCTAAGCTGGCAGTTAAGGTATCGTTTACTAATGTCTGAATAATTTTGTCATCAATAGCATTGGCATTGTTTTGCGTTGGTGCCGACAGCTGGTATTTACCTGTGTTATTGCCTGTCTCAATCGCTTTTAATGAGTATTTGTCACCTGTTAGTGAAGAGATAATTGTCACCCATACTTGATCTGGTTTTTCAGGCTGAACATTACACTGGGCGTAGCTGGCATCGATATAGACGTTTTCATTGAGCTGAGAGGTGGTTTTGTTTTCATCGAACTTAGGAGTAGTAAAAGCTATATCAGGCTCAACAATGATTAACTCATCAGTAGCATGAGCTTTTGATACAGACGGATCTTCTAAGACCACCGCGCCAATTTTGATATCAGCCGTATCGCCGCTTTTACCATTTGCATCTGACAAAGCTTGCACAATAAGCTGAAGGCTTTCGTTATGCCCAAGCTTGATCTGGGCGCTTAAGTTATCAAAAAGTATTTCACTATCAGCACTGTCAACAATGCCGTTTTTATTAAGGTCTTGATAAACCTTTAAGTTCGATAGCGTTGGCGATACGTCTAATGTCAGCTTGACCGTCTCATCGCTGTAGCTGGTATTGGTGAGAACATTGACCCAGTTTACCAAGGCATTTGGCATGACAGTAAGTAATGGCTGCTGAGTCAAGCTGATACCGTATTCCGGTAGGTTTGAGACTTTAACTTGTACTTTGTTTGAGGCACTAGTAATAGCTATGTCATTTTGTTTGTTGACATTGTAGGTGGCTTGAGCAGTATTGTTGATTATCTGCACAAGTGATTCAGGCGCAGCGAATGCCATATTTGATTGCATAAGCAACATTGCCAATGACAGCGCCGAGATCTTCGCTGTACACAATGCGGTACGATTAGACGGTGTCATGATAGATAGAGTCATATGTCGCTTATCCAATAAAACATAAAGAGGTAACAGGGTGGAACATCTCTAGCTTGAACCAATCATTTTTAACTGTTCAAGCTAGAGATTTGTTCTATAAGCACCTTATGGCGCTTATAGGTTACTTGATTATCAATTAGTGCCTGTTTGCGAAGGTTTTGCAGCAAACACAACGTTGGCTGTCGTATTAGCAGCGATACTCGCAAATGTCACTTGGATTGACTGACCGAGCGTTTGAGTCGTTGCTGTTGGGGACGCTGAGAAGCTATTGGTTTGATAAGTAAGTTTGCTGTCTAACGTATCTGAAACCACAAGGTTGTTAACAATTTTGGCCACATCCATGAATGTGTTTTTAGCTTCTAATTTATAGAAGACACATTGATCAGCATTAGCAGTTACATTACCAGTCGACCACGCAGCAGCAGTAACAGTAGGATTAGCGTCACAATTAGCCGCTATTTGGTATTTCTTCAGATTAATACCTTGCAAGGTCGTCGTAGAGGTTGTAGATAATGGGTTGCCAGCAGTGCTAGTAGGCGCGGCAGTACCGCTAACGGCACCATTAGGCTGTACAGCGACTGTTAAAGTCTCAAAATCACCGATGTTGTTTACGTTATCTGTTGTAGAGTTTGGATCGTTGCTACCTTTACCTGTTGAAGCAACCTGTACGCCAATTTTGACGCTCTCGCCAGGCGCTAACCCTTTGCGAGTGGTCGTACTACCTGTCACAAAAGGAGTGGCAGCATTAAGATCGTAGATACCATTTACACCAGTAAGTTCAATTTCACCAGTGTCAAACTTACCATTGTTGTTAGCGTCTACATAGACACGTGCGATACTGATATTAGGATTATCAATAATCCCGCCATCTTGAGTAGCCGTTGGTTTTATAGACAGTTTGACAGCATTGGCATTATTGCCTGTTCCTGCTGCTTCTATAACGTCAGTACCATTGTTAGTGATGGTATAAGTGTAACTGTTGGTCACGTCATTAATAGTATTAGGGGTAACAAGCGCAATTTCTTTATTGGCACCAGGAGTGATGGCAATAGCACGCGTTTGATTGGTCGTGTTTACGGTTGCATTGGTGTTATCGTCTTTACCTACTAGAGGTTTAGCGGGATCTTCATAAGTGCTTTCAGTAGGACCGCCTGGATTAGTGCCATTATCAGATCTATCGATGATATCAGGCGTATTCGCAGTAGCATCGTCTTTGGTATTGTCTCTGACGACTGCATAGTTGACGAATGAGCTAGTAGCGGTTGCGCCAGTTGCTTTTTCGGCACGGAAAGTGACGGTGATCGTTTCGCCAACTTTGATATTTTGGCCAGCGACAGTGATTGTTTTGTTGGCATTAGAGATGACAGCTGTGCCAGCGGCACTACCATTAGAGGCAGTAACAGTAGGGGCTACATAGTTAGCTTCTGTCGATGCGATTGCTACCAAGCCTGACGGTAGATCATCTGAGATACTGATTGCAGTACCAGCGATATTACCTTCGTTTTTGACGGTAATCGTATAATCAACATAAGCAGTGGTACTATTTAGATCTAAGTTACTATTACCAAGATTGGTAATAGCCGATTTTGTGATAGCGTAAAGTGGCGTTTTGGTTAACGCATTATCAGTGTTAGTGGCAGTATAAGTAGTAACAGCGCTGTTACTAGGTTTCGATTTTAAATAGGCACTTTGAGCAGTAACGGTTAAGATACCATTAGCATCTGCAACCCGCTTAGTATCGGCTTGCGCTGTCACAGTGATTAACGCTTTTTCGCCTGGTGCTAATGCAATAGTACCGCCGTTAGCAATGGTCACTAAACCACCCGTATTAGCACCGCTAGCATCGACTTTTTGGTACTTAATAACACTACTACCTAGGTTGTAATCAAAATCATCGCCAGTGGCATTGGCAATATTGACGGTATAAGTATCATTAATGTTACCGGCGTTAGCCAAGGTATGGGTAAAATCTACGGTCGAAACGGCTTGTGCATTAATAGCGCGATCTCTACCAAAATCATCGTTAGGATTGGCATCAACAACAGTAGAAATCAAACTAAAAGAACCCGTCTCAGAAACATTAACGGTGACGACATTTGATTCAGCAGTTTGAACAGTCGTATTACCAGCGACAGTATAAGAAGCTGTCGCTTTGTTATTTACATTAAATGAGCCGGACGTACCACCTGTTGGGGTAGCTGCATTGGCAGTAGTAATACCCATAGCAGCAACGACACCAACGGTCAACACTGAGTATTGGAATAAATTAGGTTTCATGCGGTCAATCTCCAGAAGGTTTAAGATAAAAGCATTGTGTAAGTATTAGTTGACTACCGTGTTGAGTGATACGGTGGCGGATTTCATGGCTGGTAGTAGCTTGATATTCCAACGAAGGCTACGGTATTCAGAAAATGGCACTTTTACTACTTTGCCGTTTACTTTACGCATCAAAGGCATGTCAGCATAGTTCTGACCATCAGTACTGGCTTGAGCGCTGGCAGGCATGGCGTCACCTGTAAATACCATGTTGGTAGGAATTGGTAGTGCTACCATCAAGTCGTTAATATCTTTATTGATAGTATTGGTATAAGTTGCTTTGTACTGAATAACAGTACCCTTTGGTGCTGTGCGTACTGGCGAATAAACCGTTTTACCTTCTGCATTTTTGATAACTTGGTTAGCAGTTAAATCCATTTTCAATGTATCATCAGCATGAGCGGTACCTAATACACAGGTAGAAGCCAATGCTGCTAATAAAATATTGGGTACAAGCTTAAATCGTTTCATATAGAATCCTTGTCTCGATCGTAATGCTAATAAGGTGTTAACTTACAAATCGCGGAATAATTAACCTGAATCTGTTATAGAAAGTACGCATAAAAAATAGGTAGTTTCCTCTTTGGTGATTTTCACGTAAACGATACAAATAATCACTATAAAGACGACAAAGGGTTTATTAAGGTGACCAAACGGCAAAAGCCCTATCTTGGCAGATAGGGCTTTTTAGCGTAAAAAGGGAGGCTAGTAGAGTAGGTGAGAAGTAATGATTGATCGCTACTGAGTGTCTACGGTAGTACCGTATTTAGTGTTGAAATAAAATATGCGTTTATCCTTTTTAGGCAATGTCTGAGATATGGTTCTAATCGTGCCATTTTGTCCATTGTTCAGGCCATCGTTGAACACATTTGCTTCACGAGCAGGGGTAGTCAGGACTGAGGTTACAGTCGCATTATTGACCCCTTTTTTCTGTAAAATGTCTTGCATGATAAAATTATCAATAGGGATATTGGCGCGATTGGTCGCTGTAATTCTATAAGCAATGCATTGGCCTGGACGTATATCAGGGTTGTCACCTTTTTCATTCAAAGCGTCTTTGCTGTATTTGAGCGAGGTATCTGTAAAGGAGATGATGTCGCACTTATTTGCTGCTTGTTCTTTTTCTAGTACTAAAGCTGAGTTCTCAACAATAACTCTACCAAAGTTATTGTTTGGATAGTTATAAGTAGACGATTGAAAATTAAGGGACCTACTGCCTAAAGTAGTGCGTATTGGAAAAGAAGTAGAACCTTCCTTTCTTTTTTCCACTAAACATAGATTGGAATATCCTGCCAATTGTGCTGCAGAAACATTGATCGAATACAATCCATTAACTGCGACTGGTTGTGAAGCAATAATTGTCCCTGAGCAATTGGTCAGCTCGACCGTACTATCGTTATCGGAAATAACAGTTTCGGCATTGGGTGCAGTGTTATCGAATACGCCATTAAAGTAATTAGCATTATTGGCGTAAGGACCAGTCGCAATATCGGCATTAGAGGCATTGGCACTAGTGATGCCGCCATTGTCATTGAACACAGTGCCAGAGAAGTTATAATTGTTTATCGAGTTAGTGATAGTACAAGTTATCTCATCGCCATATGTCGTATTAGCAAGTGTAAACGAGCGAGTTTTAGCAGTGGCGTTGTAAGTCATTGCAGCAGTTGGCATAACTGTGGTACTACCAGTCGTGGCATTGGTACATGTATAGGTAGCGTTGTAGCTTGCGATATCACCAAGTGCTGTACCATTGATGGCTCGTTCTGTAATAGTGTAGCTTGTGTTCTCAGCCAAGGTCAGTGTAGCGCTAGTACCGTTTGTAATGGTTGAGCCTGTGCCAGTTGTGGTAAAGCTGTTTGTCGCTATTGAGCCTCCAGTAGCAGTTATCTCAAATTGATCTCGTTTAGTGTCACTATCATTCACGCGGTTGCCATTGAGTGCCTTTTTGATTATCAGTTTAGGCGGTGCCAAGCAAAAATAAAAGTCAGAGTAGCCTACAGCGTGTGGGCTATTTACTTGTGAAAGTGTATTGTTGTGCTTAAGGTTTAGAGCAATATTTGCAATATTGTAGTTCCAAGCGGCATCTATAGTACATCCTCCGGCACCACAATTCAGCCCTGAACGAGCTGTTACAATATCGCGAGAAGCATTTATTGTATGGAAGTTATTATTAGCGGTTAGTTGTCCTTTGCTAGAAGAGACATCCACTTGTTCAATATAAGGTACTTGCCCAGTAGCGCCAGTTGAGTCTAGATCTTGAATTTTATATCCAGTTTTACTCGTAGATTGACCCACTTTGACATCTAAAACATGGTTGGTTTTAGAGGTTGCTGACACAGGAGAGTTATGAACCAAGTTTATAGCTGAAGTGGTTACACCGCTCAAGCTATCGTAAAAAGGGGATTCAGCATTTGACGGTGTGCTAATGGCAGTAGTGGTTTTGTCTAGTATGTTAGAAAAGGCAATCGTAAATGTTTTATTTCCAGATGACTCTGTGAAAGTAAAACTTTTGGTTGTTTGTCCAGCTGTCCAGGTCAACGTCTGGGAAACGACAAGAGACGACGAAGTAGAAGCAGGAGGATTGGCACCAATATAGTACATTTTATGATTGGCAGGACACATACCAGTCGTAGAGGTTTCATTTGATGCAAAATCAGCACGAGCACTATTAATAGTAAGTATCAAACTCAAGAATAGAGCAGATATAATAAAATTTAGCATTTGACTGACGTTAAGGTATTTACCCAAGATTGGATATCTATCGATACACATCTAACCACCCCGATCCAAGTTTGTATCAAATGAAAATTACTGTGTAAGAAAAGTAAAGATTAGTAATTTTTATTAACTCAATATATCTAAGATCATTACTAAAAGCTTTTTAAAGAGGATGAAAGGTTCATTTAGTGCGATGAGTAACCATATGATTATCAATTCCATTATAATGAAAAACTAAAATAATTTGGTAAGACTGTAAATATTTACCTAATCACTAATCAATATTTATTTCAAAAATACTTGTCATATCACCATTTCTTTATAGCTATAAACAACTGTGGCATAAACGCCTATAATAAAGGGTTATTATCGTTTGATGGTTGATTATAGGAGCTAGGCTGAGAGCGTATTTTACTATCTGATTATTCAGTTAGCATACGATATATAGATGCACAGTAGTACCGTTTCTACTTTAATTACGTTGGATGCCCAAGATTATGAAATGATCAAATGCAGCCGTATACATGCAGAATACTGAATGTAATTTCTTGAATTAACAAGGAAGTCATTGAGCAAACCATTCCCTTAAGACAGTATTGAACAATACTTTGACTTAACAACATCCTGTTTTTAGGCAGGGCTGACTGACAGAAAAGGACAGTAATGATGAATTATTATAAGGATGCTGATAGCACCGAAACCCAAGAATGGCTTCAAGCCTTTGAGTCTGTTCTCAAGCATGCAGACAAGGATCGTGCTCAGTTTTTATTAAAAGCGCTATACAACATGGCGGTTCAAGAGGGGTTACCATTTAACCGCCTCGATACAGCCTATATCAATAGTATTGCTGTTGAAGATGAGCCAATGTACCCAGGTGATTTGGGTATGGAGCGTAAGATCCGTGCGTTGATTCGCTATAACGCTTTGGCGATGGTCATGCGTGCTAATAAAAATGATGATGATTTGGGTGGTCACCTAGCTTCATTTGCTTCTAGCGCAACGCTTTATGAAACGGGTTTTAACCATTTTTTCCGCGCGGCAAGTGATCACTTCGGTGGTGACATGATTTATTATCAAGGTCACTCAGCACCAGGTATCTACGCGCGCTCTTATTTAGAAGGTCGTTTGACTGAAGATCAGCTTGATAACTTCCGCCGTGAAGTCGGTGGTAAAGGCTTATCAAGTTATCCGCATCCGTACCTGATGCCTGATTATTGGCAATTCCCAACCGTTTCAATGGGCCTAGGTCCGATCATGTCGATCTATCATGCTCATGTGCATCGCTACATGGAAAACCGTAAACTGTTAGAGAAAGAAGGTCGTAAAATTTGGGCATTCTTAGGTGATGGTGAGACGGATGAGCCAGAAAGCTTGGGTGCAATCTCTCTTGCTGGTCGTGAGAAGTTAGACAATCTGATTTGGGTTGTTAACTGTAACTTACAGCGTCTTGATGGTCCAGTACGTGGTAATGGTAAAATTATCCAAGAGCTAGAGTCGGTATTCCGCGGTGCGGGCTGGCGTGTGATTAAGGTTATCTGGGGTGGTAAATGGGATAGCCTGCTTGCCAATGATGATACTGGCGTTCTCAAACATCGTATGGAAGAAGTGGTCGATGGTGAGTACCAGCTATACGAAGCGCGTACGCCTGAATTTACTCGCAAAGAGTTCTTTGGTAAATATCCTGAATTAAAAGAAATGGCAGATGCATTGACTGATGAGGATATTGCCCGTCTAAACCGTGGTGGTCATGATCCACAAAAAGTGTATGCTGCGTTTAGTGAAGCGATGAAAACCAAAGGTCAGCCAACGGTCGTACTGGTCAAAACTGTCAAAGGCTATGGTTTGTCCAGCACAACACAAGCGGTCAATAAATCGCATCAAATCAAGAAACTTGATCAAGAGGCGCTCGTTTATTTCCGTGATCGTTTTGATTTGCCATTTACAGATGAGCAGCTAGAAACGCTACCGTTCTACCGTCCTGAAGAAGATTCGGCAGAAATGAAATACTTGAAAGGTCGCCGCGAAGCATTAGGCGGTCACCTACCAAATCGTCGCAGTGGTCACATTCCATTGAATATTCCTGAACTGTCAATATTCGATCGAGTGTTGAAAGGTAGCAATGGTAAAGAGCAATCAACGACAATGGTATTTGTACGTCTACTATCAGCCATGCTGAAAAATAAAGACATCCAAGATCGCGTCGTGCCAATCGTACCAGACGAAGCGCGTACTTTTGGTTTGGAAGGTATGTTCCGTCAACTCGGCATTTACTCTGCAGTTGGCCAAAAATATACGCCAGAAGATAGCGAAGCCTTGATGGGTTATAAAGAAGCCATCGATGGTCATATGCTAGAAGAAGGTATCAACGAAGCGGGTGCAATGAGTACATGGATTGCCTTAGCAACCAGTTATTCTGTGAACGCGCTACCAATGATTCCGATGTACATATACTACTCAATGTTCGGTTTCCAGCGCATAGGTGACTTGGCTTGGGCGGCAGGCGACTGTCAAGCACAAGGCTTCTTACTAGGTGCCACTGCGGGTCGTACGACTTTGAATGGTGAAGGTTTGCAGCATCAAGATGGTCATTCACAAATTTTATTTAACGTCGTACCAAACTGCGTGACTTATGATCCTTGCTATGGTTATGAGCTAGCAGTTGTCGTACATGATGGCCTACGCCGTATGTATGGAGAAGGTGAGCGCGTTTATTATTACTTGACCTTGATGAACGAAAACTACGATCAACCTGCTATGCCTGAAGGTGCCGAAGAAGGTATCAAGCGTGGTATGTATCTGCTTGAAGACAATGGTTCAACTCAGGTGCAGCTATTGGGCTCAGGTGTGATCTTACGTGAAGTACAAAAAGCCGCTAAGATCCTAAAAGATGAGTTTAATATCACCTCAAACGTTTGGAGTGTTACTAGCTTTAACGAGTTGACTCGTGATGGTATGGTTTGTGACGACTACAACCGTCTACACCCAATGGATGAAGAGAAAGTGCCATGGGTTACTGAGCAATTAGCACCGCACGAAGGTATTGTAGTAGCAGCAACCGATTATATGCGTAACTACTCAGAACAAATCCGTGCTTGGTTACCGGACAACCGTCCTTATACCACTTTAGGAACGGATGGTTATGGCCGTTCTGATACTCGTGAAAACTTACGTAGTTTCTTCAATGTTGATGCAGCTCACATCGTTGTTGCAACGCTTAAGCGCTTAGCAGATGAAGGCGAAGTGGAAATGCGTTTGGTTAAAGATGCTATTTCAAGTTTAGGTATCGATGTGGATCAGCCACCTGCATGGCACCAACAGTCTTATTATGATCATTCTCCAGATGCACCAGCACCAGGCAAAGTAAACCCAAGCCCTGTACCTGAGTTTGTCGCTGAAGACGATGAAGAAATCAGCAATGAAGGTCGTGCTGAAGATCAAGCAGATGCAACTTTACTCAATGACGGTGATGTCAAAGAATAATAATCATAAGACTAGGAGATAAACATGGATATTAAAGCCCCCGATTTGGGTGTCGATAGCGCCGAAGTCAGCGAGATTATGGTAGCAGTGGGTGATGTTATCGAAAAAGATGACAACATCGTTTTGCTAGAGTCAGATAAAGCCTCAGTTGAAGTACCAAGCTCTGCCGCTGGTAAAGTCACCAAAATCAGCGTTTCTGTTGGTGATCAAGTCACCGAAGGCATGGTATTGATTGAACTAGAGAGTGCTGAGGTAAGTGACGATGCTGACGACAAAGCCGAAGAAGTAACTGATGCAGAACAAGCAGACGAGAGTACTGAAGACGCAGCTGAAGAGGATACAGACGTAGAAGAATCGGCTGCGGATGCTAGTGAAGGCGCATCGACCACCCATGCACTACCAGATATAGGCGTTGACGAAGCGCAAGTAGCTGAAATTATGGTGAGTGTAGGTGATACGGTCAGTGCTGATGAGTCTATCTTATTGATTGAGTCAGATAAAGCCTCAGTTGAAGTGCCTGCACCAGAAGCAGGTGTGGTCGAAAAAATCTTGGTAAATGCTGGTGACACTGTTGCTAATGGGCAAGACTTTATTGTCATTAAAGCGGCAGGTAGTTCTAATGCAAAACCAAAAGCCGACACTGCTAAAAAAGCGGATAAGCCTGCACCAAAAGCTGGCGATAAACCGCAGCCAGCTCCAACAGGCGAGCCAAAGCAAGCACCTGCGCCGACCTCAACTGCGGCATCTACGGATAAAAAATTGACCGAAGCACAAGTCAATGAAAAGCTTGCAGATGTATACGCAGGCCCTGCTGTACGTAAACTGGCGCGTCAACTAGGTGTTGATATCACACAGGTAAATGGCTCAGCACTAAACGATCGTATTCTAAAAGAAGATCTGTTTGCGCATGTCAAAAACCGTTTGACCACTCAGCAAGCCGCGCCAGCTGCTCAGGGCGCTGTTAGCTCAGGACTGCCAAAGCTACCTGACATGAGTAAAACTGAGATTTGGGGTGAGACGGAAACGCAAGACCTTAGCCGTCTTCAAAAGGTCTCAATACCTCAGCTTAACTATAATACGTTATTGCCACAGGTCACTCAGTTTGATTTGTCAGACATTACTGAGACTGAAAAACTGCGCGGTGAGCTAAAAGGCAGTATGAAAGCTGAAGGTATTGGCCTGACTATCTTGGCCTTCATTGTTAAGGCAACGGCATATGCCCTCACGCAGCACCCACGCTTTAACAGTCATTTGAGTGATGACAACACCCAAGTGATTTTGCGTAAGAGCGTCAATATGGGTATTGCGGTTGCGACTGATGACGGTCTAGTGGTGCCAGTGATCAAAAACGCACAGGATAAAGGCATCAAGCAGATCGCCATCGAAATCGGCGAGTTAGCAGGCAAAGCACGTGATAAAAAGCTCACCACGAAAGACATGCAAGGTGCAAGTTTTACTATCTCAAGCCAAGGTATCTTAGGCGGTACGGCGTTTACACCACTTGTTAACTGGCCACAAGTGGGTATCTTGGGAGCATCTGAAGCGACCATGCAGCCTGTTTGGAATGCTGCAAAGCAGACTTTTGAGCCGCGCTTAATGCTGCCACTTTCATTGTCTTATGACCACCGTGTCATCAACGGTGCTGATGCAGCGGTATTTACCCGCTATGTCGCTACCTTATTGGCTGATCCACGCCGTATTTTACTCTAGGTTTGATTATCAGCTCTTAACATAATTGATTTAAAAAAAGACTGTCTACGGATGGTCTTTTTTATGCTTGGAAGTTTTTGGAAAACAATCATTACCATCAATAAAAAAAGTCAGTTATCAAACTGACTTCTTTATTTACGCTATTTCATCTGTGATATCTTTGATATATTAGAATTGTTTAACAAATGCCACGCCGTATACCCAAGGGCTGATATCAACTTCACCAATATCTAGCGTTTTACCAGCAACGTCTACACTTGCGTCGGTCTTGATGTCCATATAGCGAGCATCGATACGAAAGGATTCAGTGGGGGTGAAAGGAATATCAAGACCGAGATGACCAGCAACGCCAACACTGTCATCCAGCTTTAAGTTTTCGTATGTATCGCTATAAATTTTTTCTTTAAAAAAGGTTGTGTAGTTCACACCTACGCCAATAAAAGGTTTTACATTCATAGGCATATTGTAGCCGTCAAAGTGATATTGTAGAGATAGGGTAGGCGGTAGATGCTGAGTCTTTGCATCAATTGTGGTGTCACCAGCTGTTAAAGTGATGTCATGATGAAAAGGAATTGCTGCTAATAGCTCGACTCCTACGTTGTCGGCAATGAAGTACTCGCCACTGATGGTTGGACGGATATCGCTATCTACATCAACATCTATCGCTCCATTTGCAAGGGTGCCATTGTTATTCTTAGGATCGACCATATGGGCACCAGCAGCAACTGACCAAGTACCTGCAGGGATTGCAAAAGCAGTATTCACAGTCAATGCAGTGATAGCAGCTAAAACTAGGGATTGTAGTTTCATCGTTTTATTCCTCAACATGATAGATGGTTTTTGGTAGAGATCTAATGAGGGATGACATTAGCTACCGATACACAATGTTATGATTACTCACTAAAGAGTAACATTGAGATTATATTATAGTATAAAACCATGCTAACTGTAAGGTTTTTTAAATGTATATGAGACGGTTTTATACGATAGATTATGTCAACTAACGTTTTAGTCAAAAAATTGGGAGTTTTGAGAGAATTGGTTATCATGATGGGATGATAGTTGTTTTTTATATCGTGACCACATGAAACAAAACTGTCTTCATATATGCTTTATCTATAAAACTTCAAAACTAAAGTCCTGATTTCAAATTTGGTCTTGTTTACCTAACACTTTTTGGATTGATAATTATGTTATAAAAAAGGCGTATATATTATGCTCGGCTACTGTAGTAATTCTCCTCTACGCTGTGAAAAAGCACGTTCTATGGAAGCATTGAATCAGGTAGATTCGTGTTGTCCTGAATGTCATCTATATTTACTGCCTGCCCAAGATATAAGCCAGCAATTACGCTTAGAGGAAAAGGTGTTACAGTTTGCTATTTTGCTCATCGCATTCATATTACTCACATCTGCCTATATTTATTATTCAAATTTTGTATAATCAATGACGTTTGACTCAAGTAAATAGAACTATGTGTCACTAACGTTCTTTAACGTAGTACCGAATAATTGTCATCAGCGATGACTGCGCTAAAATCCAAAAAATATATTTACGATGTATGTTTTATTAACATAAGATCAGTGTTTTACCAATTAGGGACGTCATGCTACTCCAATCTATACGGCGCTTGCGTCTTTTTGTCTACAATATCTTGCAGAACGATGACCATGACACGTTCTTTAGCCGCTGCGTTGATTATTTTTTAATATTTTTGATCATGACCAATGTAGCAGCGGTCATTGCAGAGTCTGTTGATCAATGGTATTACGGCTATCAAACCTATTTTACTTGGTTTGAGAATTTCTCTATTGTGATATTTTCTATTGAGTATTTGCTGCGATTGTGGAGTGTGGCTGAGGCGAAGCCAACAAACACGACTTGGCATCAGCGTTGGCAATGGTTAAAAAGCCCTTCAGCGTTGATAGACTTGGTGGCGATAGCACCTGCGTTTCTTAACTTCTTTGTGAATATTGATCTGCGCTTCTTACGCATTTTGCGTCTATTCCGTATCCTCAAATTGACACGATATTTCGCCTCTTTACGTATTCTACTGGTAGTCATTAATAAAGAAAAAGGCTCATTTCAAGCGGTGATTTTTATTTTGATCATCATGATTGTCACTGCTTCTAGTGGTATTTATTTGGTTGAAAACCATGCCCAGCCACAGGTGTTTGAGTCGATACCCAAAGCTATGTGGTGGGCGGTGGTCACGCTAACTACGGTTGGTTATGGCGATGTCATACCGATTACCACTGCTGGTAAGATACTGGGTGCAATTATTACTATATTGGGTGTCGGGTTGGCAGCATTACCAGCTGGTATTTTGGCGACAGGGTTGGCAAATGAGCTTGCTCAGCGTCGTGAAGAGCTAGAGCAGCATTTTCGAGAGCAACTGATTGATAGCGATTTTGATTTGATACAAAATCAGATAATGATAGATAAGATTCGACGTGAGCTTGGTTTGGATAAAGAGCAGGCGCAAGGCATCGTGCTACAAGTATTACGTGAACAAGAACTTGAGCGCCGCGAGAGAGAAGTGGAAGTCAAACAAAAGAATTTTTGTCCGAACTGCGGCGAGGCATTATAGAAAACAAAACAGTAAAAACGGCGAGTATAAAGCTAAAAAAAGGGCTGCGTTTTGATAACGTAGCCCCTTTTTATATAGCAATTGAATAGGTGTTGTTAGAGTTCTATATGCCTTGTGGAATAGGAAGCGCGCGTGCAAGTTCATGGGACACGCCTTGCGCTGCTTCCACCATGTCTTCGGCAGAAAGTGGTAAATTATGTAATGTTAAATGCCAGTCCTCTATTTCTCGGCGCAAATGCGCTACCCAAAGCGTGGTGCAATCACGCGGAATCTGCTTTAAGTTGACCTCAAAGCACCGATTGCCTTCATCATCACTAAGATGAATCTCACCTTTTTTCACTCTAGAAAACGGATGGCCATGATAAGAGTTGGCAATCAGGGCAATATGGGTAATATTGAGTGGCACTTTTTCTAAAGACAGTCTGATTTGCTCTTGGTCAAGTGGCGCCAAATACATGGCTTGTTCGCCACGATCTTTACCATTTAAGCTATCACCTTGATGTTTGACCGACTCAGCTCTATCACGCAACTGTTTGAACCAAACAATGTCGTGAATGGTGCAATGAGTATCATATAGGACGCACGCCAAATCGATATCAATTGCTTCTTTATTCTTCTTAAAGCGTTTGAGTAAACCTTTTGATTCAATTTTAGTAAAGTCATAATTTAGTGCAAAAAACAAGGTTCCCGCATCTATACCCAGCCCTTTTAAGCTTTCTGAAAGTAGTGGTGATGGGGCAGTGGTCGACATAACATTCCTTTTTAATTCTTAGTTTTTAAATGCCTGTATCCATGTGAATACAGTTAAATTTGAGTGGTGTTATAGTTAGGCATTATTCATTATTTAGCGATTTATCTAATACAGCTTGATATAGCAGTTCAGGTTTGGCGTTTAATAAACCATTGCCAAAACCGCGCAACCACCAAACCAGCTGTGACGTCAGATTTACAGTGGCTTGGATGGTCAAGGTGTCATCGTCGTTTGACATGACAATTTGATCATCGCTCAGCTTACTTTCGGTTAGGCTTTTACCGGCTTGCTTGGTAAATTGTAGCTCAATGGATGTATTTTTACCACGGTTGGGCAGCTCGCTAAATAATGGGTGACTAAAGCCCATGCCACCTGCGTCCAAATACGTATCAAGCTGAAAATTCTCTGGCGTTTTTGCGGCGCTGTCGAGAATTTCGACACTGGCAAAACGGTGCAAAGCAAACGTACGAATGATGGATTCTGTGTCGTCGGTACGAGTGGCGACCAAATATATGATGACACCGCGTTGAATAATAGCAATTGGATTTAGAGTATATTCACTGGCCTGAGATTTATCACCACGAGTATAGCTGGCTTTGATTTGTAATTGATAAAACAAAGCATGATAAATGTTGTCTTTACTTTCTAAGTTGATATGCGGCGCAATCAAGGGCTGAGTTGCAGGTTCAATACGGACTCTATCTATCCATGAATGCGTGACTTTGCTGTTTTTTAATTGTCGTCTGGCCAAGTCAAACCAAGGAAACAATTCATCCAAAATAACAGGGGGCAGTAGCTGAGTCAGATTGGCTTCTACCATATTAAAAGCAACGGCTTGCGATAGATTCATATGAGGCAAGCTCTGTAATGGTGCGTCATCGCACCAGCGCCAACCTTGTGGATTGGCATTGTTTTTTTCAATAGGAAAGCGTTTGGCCAGTGCATTTAAATCACGCTGCACAGTACGCAGACTGATGTCAAAGCCTGCCATGATAAGCTGTTCAAATATATGGGTTGTGCCTACCCAGCGATTACGCTGTAGCTGAGATAGCACTTGCCATTGCCGTGCTGTTGTGGCTGCGCCGTGGCGATTGTCGCTTGTATCGTTCAAGACCTGACTGTCCGTTGCGACTGGTATGTTAGTCTGCTCATCAGAATCTGTCTGTCTTTGAAGAGAGTTAGCATCAGTAGGATGTACAGTCATTAAGAGATAACCTTTATAAAGTTACAGTCAGTTTTTATACGTGTTAGCGCACCAAGAACTATTTATCATCGCAGAAAAATATCGTAGCGTCTAGGGACGTTCGTCACTGTGTACGTCCGCTAAGTGTTGCTAAGCCAATACCGCATATAGTGAAGCATCACGTTATTACACCCTACTATGATTTGTATTAAATACTATCAAGTGGTTTTGCATTTTCATCATTATCGATGCTCTTTTCGTCATCAATAACCTCTTTACGACCATTCATTGTGTCCACCACTTCACTCTCATTTTTTTGATGTTTAGCAGTGTCTTTTCTTCTATGGTCTTCTTTTTTTTGACGTCTGGCTTTACGCTTTTTCTTGTCTTTCTTCTTTGACTTTTTATCGTCAATATCCTCTTCTTCGTTCTGATTCTCATCCCATAACATCAGACGACTCAATACTTTGCCAAATAGAGTATCTTTGCGGTAGCGGCCCTTTTTATTCATGGTATCGATAGGAAGGCCTGTCATCAGAGTTAGGGCTTCGCTTAATGTATGGACACCATAAATATGAAAACTGCCAGCTTTGACGGCTTCAATAATATCGTCGCGTAGCATCAGTTGTTTGACATTGGCCATAGGGATCACAACGCCTTGTTGTCCCGTCAATTCTTGCTCACGGCACGCATCAAAAAAACCTGCGATTTTTGCATTGATACCGCCCACGGCCTGTACTTCGCCGAGCTGATTCATGGAGCCTGTGATGGCAAAAGATTGGTCAATAGGTACGTTGGCTAGTGCGGACAATAGGGCGCAACCTTCGCTAACGGTGGCACTATCGCCATCTATGTGGGCGTAGCTTTGTTCAAAAGCGAGTGACGCGCTAAAGTTTAAAGCATGATGCTGACTAAAAAGTGCCCGTAAGTAGCTGGTCATGATAAGCATGCCTTTGGCATGTAAGCTACCGCCTAAATCCACGTCGCGCTCAATATCTAGAATTTCCCCAGCGCCTATATTTGGTTGGATGACTGCGGTGAGACGTGCTGGCATGCCAAACTCACTATCCGCATAGCTAACCACCGTTAAGGCATTTACCTGTCCGACGGCGTGCCCTTGTGTTTGAATCAATTGCTGACCGTTTTTCAGCTCATCCCAATACAGATCTCTTAAGTATCCTGAGCGCTCATCCATATCACTAATGGCTTGAGTAACATGCGTGGCAGTAACTATGTTTTCATTATCCAAGCGTGCATGGCGGTTTGATTCATGAAGCAGTTTGATTAAAAGATCGCTATGTAGGCTCAAGCGGTCTTGTTCTTCGGCTTGTAAGCTCAAATGCTCAAGCAAAGTGGCTTGGGCGTGACGATCGAAGGGATAAAGGTTGGCATAGTCGATGATGTCAGCCATCTTCGCGACCAGTGCTAGTTCATGCTCGCTGGTACGAACCACGTCGTCATGAAAGTCAGCGCGAACCTTAAAAACCGCGTCAAACTCAGGTTCAAGCTCCAGCAGCTCATAATACAAGTCTGCTTCGCCCAACAAGATAACCTTGATGTCCAAATCAATGGGTGCAGGTGATAACGATAAGCTACCTGTTAAGGTCAGCATCTGCTCAAGGCTTGAGAGCTTGATTTTGCGAGATTGCAAGGCTCGCTTTAGCCCTTGCCAAGCATAAGGGTGCTCTAGTAAGTGACTGGCTTCTAATAGTAAATAGCCACCGTTGGCACGGTGTAGCGCGCCTGCTCGAATCATGCTGACGTCGGTGGTCACTGTGCCCAACTGTGTGATCTGCTCAACATGACCCAATAAGTTTAAATGAGTTGGTAGGTCTTCGAAGATAACTGGCGCACCACTGTCAGGTGCATGACTGACAATCACATTGACCGCATAACGACTTGGTGTTGTGGCCAAAACTGCTGTCACGAATTCTTCATCGTCTCCATTGACGATGCGTTCTACATGAGTGACCATGTCCGCAAACACTGCTTTGAGATAATCAACGACAAGTGGGTGAGCGGTAAATTGTTCATAAACAGGGGCAAACAAAGGCTGTAATGCTCGCTGTGCAATGTTTCTATGCAGCGCTTCTATCGCATCGTTGGCTTCGTCTTCCAACTGCTCCAAAGCGATGGTCAACTGACTGAGCCTTTTTTGCATATGGTTCTTCTGTACAAAATTATTCAGTTCAGTCTCGTATTCACTATTACCGTATTCAGTATCGTTGTCTTCTGCACCATTAACAGAAGTTTCTTTGCTATCTTCTACGTCTACTTTTTTATTGGCGTTATTTACGGGCTGATCGGTGTTTTCATTATCTTCATTGTCAGTCTGTATCTGGCTAGGATGCACAAAAACGGCTTTATTATCAAACGATCGAAACGTCAGCGCCAAGTCATATTGCTTACCTTCAGCATTTAGTACTTCATACGCTTGACTTTCTTTTTGATGCGTATTGTTTTTGATGGCTTCGATTTTGCTTTGATATTGATCGCTACGAAAACGTTGACTCAAACGTTTTTTGGCTTGTTGCCACAGATGATTGACTTGCTGCTGTAAAAGATCTGCATGACCTGCTGGCAGTCGTAAAGCCAAAGGGGTACGAGGATCAGTAAAATTATGTATGTATACCCAATCATTTGGTGTCTGTGCATCAGCTGCGATGCGCGTGAGCAAACGGCTGATAATCGTGCGCTTGCCTAAACCATTTTCTCCAGCGGCAAATACATGATAGCCACTGGCTTTGATATCTAGGGCCGTTTGCAAAGCTTTGAGGGCACGCTGTTGACCAAAGCCAACATCTAAGTCAGGCGCTGTGCGTGTGTCAGTCGGTAGCTCATCGGGATTGCTATAACGCTTGAGTTGCTCGGCGCTGATCAGGCAACGTTGCTCGACCTCAATAAAAACAGGATGCGGGGTGGTTGGTGCTGTTTGCTCGGTATCTTTTAACTCAGAGAGGGATGTTGCCATATTATTGGTGTCTTTTAGTACTTGATAATGAAGGTTGTGAAGTTGTTCAGTCATAAGCGTATGATAGATCGTCTTAAAAGCGTTGAATCATTATTGATTTTTTAATGTTTAGCTAGGTTTGTATTTTCTGTATTTGTTTTTCTAAGTCTGATTTTTTCATGCCATTTTGACAAACCGTTAAAGCATATTACAAGATATGGCTGCACTTGAGACAAGTCATTAAATGCAGTTTTGTATCATGATAAAGTAAATGGGTAAGTAAAATGAAAGAAATAGGTATAAGAGGATAGTCAATTTAAAGTCATTAAAGAAGAATAACGCACTTCATATAGGGGAAGATAGTATAAGATGTCTCACATTGGCGCAATCTGCAACTATTCAATGAGCAGGCTGCATGATAAAATAGACGGTTCACATGTCAAAACTGGATAACTTGTTGTATGTCAGCTTCCGCTAAAACCTCTTTATCTTCTGCTAGTACAGGCAGTGTACATATGGATTCGACTGGCTTTGTAAAGCTTGGTTCACAATTACCAGCACTTGCTAAGACTTTGTCGCAAGCAGTAGACAAGCTGAATCTACCTCTAAGCGAGATGCAGCAACGCACGTTATTATTGTACTTAGACCAGCTCTTATTATGGAATAAAGCGTATAATCTGACCGCAATCACTGATCCAGAAGAAGCCTTGATCAAGCATGTGATTGATTGTTTGGCTATTATAACGCATTTACCAGCAGGATCTTTGCTCGATATTGGTACTGGCGCGGGTTTACCTGCTGTTATTATTGCTATTTGTCAGCCAGAACGTCAGTGTACGGCACTTGATAGTAACCAGAAAAAAATCCGTTTTATTAAGCAAATCAGTAGTGAGCTTGGTTTGAGTAATATGCAGCCGATTGCTTCTCGCATTGAAGCTCATGAGGCCAGCTATGATGTGGTCACCTCTAGAGCATTTGCCAGCTTGATAGATTTTGTTGAAGTGGCACAACCTAGACTGGCAGATAACGGTTATCTGTGTGCTATGAAAGGTAAAGCGCCAAGCGAGGAAGAGCTGCAAGCGCTTGAGAGTGAGTGGAACATCAAGACCATCAAACTTCATGTGCCATATTTACACGATAGCCGCCATTTAATTGAATTATCTATCAAAAATGTCTAAGCTACCAATAGCTTTTGATCATGAAACAGTAATGATTTTTTTGTGAAACATAGTTTACGCCTGTATTTAAATGGCATAGTATGGAAAATGCGCTGAAAAAAGTGCGCTATTTGTCTAATGAATGGTTTATGTCGCTTCAATATCCAAGTATGATGCATGCGCTTTGAGGCATGGTGACGATACAATCTTGGCGCAGGCAATGACGAAGTAGATAACAAACAAGAATAACGGTAATAGACCCTAATAAAATTGAGTGAGTGTATGGAAATCATAGCAATTGCGAATCAAAAAGGCGGCGTGGGCAAAACCACGACGGCGGTAAATTTGACCGCCAGCTTGGCTGCTAAGCACAAGCATGTACTACTGATTGACTTAGACCCACAGGGCAATGCGACCAGTGGCACTGGTGTAGACAAAAATGAATTGGCGTTGACGATAGCCGATGTGCTGCTTGATGGCGTGTCTCTGACAGATGCTATTGTCACCAGCCCAGCAGGATTTGATGTTATCGGTGCCAATCGCGATTTGGCTGGTATGGACATCACTTTAATGAGCAAGACCGATAGTCATGAGTTGTTTAAAACAGCAATGGCCGATTTGGTAAACGATCAAATCACTGCTCAAAAGCCTGCTTATGATTATGTCATTATCGATTGTGCACCCAGTTTGAATCTACTAACCATTAATGCGTTAGTCGCGACAGATGGGGTAATCATTCCTATGCAGTGTGAGTATTATGCATTAGAAGGTCTTGCGGACTTGTCACAAACCATTGAGCGTTTAACTGAACTCAATCCCAACCTTTATATTCGTGGCGTTGTGAGAACGTTATTCGATGCACGTAATACACTGGCGCGAGATGTGTCTGCCGAATTGGAGTCACATTTCGGCGATATCATGTATAACACACATATTCCAAGAAATATTCGCTTGGCAGAAGCGCCAGCGCACGGTTTGCCAGTTATTGCGTACGAAAGATGGTCGAAAGGTGCGCGTGCTTACCAAAAATTGGCAGCAGAAGTGATGAAACAAAGTCGCTAATTGTTTTGCTTTTAAGCGACAATCACTGGTCATCAATGAAACCGACCAGTCAGAAGCGAGCATATCCAGTGAGACATCAAAACACTTAACATTGTATTTTTAGTAAGCCGCATGAATCATTATTTGGCTTTTATTTTAGCGTTAGAGGATAGGTAATCATGGCAAAGAAAAGAGGATTGGCTGCCAATCGAGGCTTGGATGCCTTATTAGGGTCAATCAAAAAAGAAAAGCAAATTGCCGCCTCTGCCTTGCAAGATGATATGGCTGTGCGCGACAATACTTTGCCAGTTGAGACGCCAGATACCAGTGCATCAGATAAACTAAGTAGCCCTGAGGCTAGCGACAAACCGTCTACAAAGCCAACGGATGCTAAAACGCTTGGCTCTGAAACCACGGATACCAGCAATCGTAAAGCACGTTTGCCACGTACAGCGAGTAAAGCAGCAGCCAATAAGTCACGTACTAATGGGACAGAGGCTAGTGCCACAGAAGACCAAATCAGCTTGGTACAAATCGATGTGATGCGCTTACAAGCTGGCAAATATCAACCACGCCGTGATATGAGTGAAACGGCCTTGGCTGAGCTGGCATCTTCTATCGAGCAACATGGTGTGATGCAGCCTATCGTGATTCGTCCGTTACTGGCGAATGAGGATAAAAGCGAAGCATTTGTGACGCACGAAATCATTGCTGGTGAGCGCCGCTGGCGTGCAGCAAAAATGGCCGGAAAATCAGTAATCCCAGCGATTGAGCGTGCTTTATCTGATGAGTTGGCTATCGCACTGGCACTGATTGAGAATATTCAACGGGAAGATTTGTCTGTGATTGAACAGGCTGCGGCTTTGCAGCGCTTTCATACAGAATTTGGTATGAGTCATGCTATGATTGCCGAGGTCGTGGGTAAAGCGCGTACGACGGTGTCAAACTTACTACGTTTGAATCAGCTGCATGATACGGTAAAAGACCATTTGGCGAACAATACCTTAGATATGGGTCATGCGCGTACACTTTTAGCATTATCGTCAGAACAGCAGCCAATCATTGCGCAAAAAATCATCGATGGTGGTATGACAGTACGCGAGGCTGAAAAATTGGTCAAATCCATTTTACAGCCTGCTCCGAAAGCCAATCGTGCCGAACAAATCCAATCTCGTGATGCTGAACAATTGACGCAGAGACTCACAGACATGTTAGGCGCTCAAGTAAAGCTCAAGCATAAAAAAGATGGGCAGGGCAGCGTTGAGATTTTCTTCCATAGTCAGGACCAGCTTGCAGCGCTCATTAAGCACATAGAAGCGCAGGCTTGAGCATTAAAATAAGTTTGCACGGCCTATTCATATTTAAATCATCTTGGTAACCACTGTTTTTAGAAAAAATAGAAGAGAGTCAATATGTGGGAGTTGGTGAAAGCAGGTGGTTGGTTAATGACCCCTATTGTTTTGTGCTCGATTTTGGCATTGGTTATTATTATTGAGCGTAGCCATACTTTACAGTTTAACAAGATTGTACCCACTAGGCTGCGCGAACAGCTGATCACTCGCTTGCGTGAAAACGGTGATATTGGTCGAACACAGCTGATGAATGTCAAAGAAAAGACCGCGCTTGGCGATATTCTAGCGACTGGTCTGCTTTACCGCCAGTATGGCTTAGAGTCGATGACGATGCATATGCAGAATCGTGCGAGCGTGCAAATTCATCAATTAGAAAAGAACATCAATATGCTCGGTACCATAGGGGCGATTGCACCGTTGCTCGGACTATTGGGTACGGTATTGGGTATTATTTCTTCGTTTTTAGCGATTACCGATGGTGCGATGCAAGATCCGACGATGCTTGCGGCGGGTGTGTCACAAGCATTGATTACCACAGCAGCGGGCATGATTGTCGCTATCCCAGCGCTGGTTGCTTATCGTTATTTTCAGCGCCGCATCATTGATATCAATGCGCAGTTTGAGACCCAAGCAGGATTGATGATTCAAGAGCTATATGATTATCAATTGTTTGAGAATACCAATGCTACAGGTATTAAGCAGCCTGACCGGTATGGAGCAGTACACGAGCAGTTGAATAATGATCGTTCAAGCATGTTAGATCAAAATAAAGTGACGACAGTGGTTCCCTGATATCAGCTTGTCGAGCAAAGATATGAACCATCACCGAGCACATTGGTATTGAGTGAATAAAGAGAGTGATATGCGCTTTAGAAAACCAACGGTTGAGCCACTTGAAATTAACTTAACCCCGATGATCGACTGCTTGCTATTTTTGATTGTATTTTTGCTGTTGGCAACATCGTTCAATCATTTTAGTCGCCTGAATATCATTCTTCCTGAGGCTGAAGGTGTCGCATTGACAGAGCAAAAAAACAGCATTGAAGTAGCAGTGCAAGAAGATGGCAGTTATTTGGTCAATGGTATTACCCTAGCTAGTAGCAATGAAGCAGAATTGACCAGTATGCTACAACAAGAAGCAGGCAGTAATCGTGATATGCTATTTGTCATTGCTGCCGATGCCAATGCCACCCATCAGTCAGTCGTGCGGGTAATGGATATCGCTGGTAAACTTGGTTTTTTAAATCTTAATATCAGTACTGTTGTGCCACTTGGGCAACCTTTACCGCAATAATGCCTATGGCATATAGCCAGTTTTTGCTAAAACTATTCCTGTAAAGCTGTGTGTTAAGCACAGTCCATTCATATGATGATACCCGAATTGAGGCTTTTATGAGCCAAACTTATCAATCTGATTCTGCCAAAACTTCTGCTAAGGTAGCACCAGCAAGTGTGTCTAGGTATGCCACCTTATTGCGCCTTTTAAGCTATTTAAAACCATACTGGTGGGCATTATTGCTCACGGTTTTGGGATTTGCCATCAATGCTGGTACTGAGATTTGGATTGCCAAGCTGCTGCAATATATCACTGATGCTATTAATCAAAATGATCAAAGTCAACAGGACTTATTCCCGTTATTGATAATTGCATTGTTCTTTGTTCGCGGTGTTGGCAGTTTTTTAGGTAACTACTATTCTGCATTAGTCTCACGTAACCTGGTTTATGAGCTCAGAGTAGAAGTTTTTAATAAATTGCTACGCTTGCCGAGCTCATTTTATTTAGCCAATCCAGCTGGTACCATATCATCCAAATTGATTTTTGATGTCGAACAGGTAACGGCCGCCAGTACTGACTCTATGAAAACCTTACTGCGTGATGGTTTGACGGTCGTAGCATTGATTGGGTTTTTGCTTTATAGCAACTGGCGTTTGACTTTGATTTTGTTTGTCGTGTTACCGCCTATATTATGGCTAATTCGTCTGGCTTCCAAACGATATCTCAAGCTGTCTAAAGGCATTCAAGAGACAATGGGCGATGTGAGTCATATCACTAATGAGGTCATCGGTGGCTACCAAGTGGTCAAAAATTATGGTGGGCAAGCTTATGAAGCCAAGCGTTTTGATAAAACCTCAAAAAAGAACCTACGTCAAGGGATGAAGGTTGTTGTTACCAACAGCATTAATACGCCAGCCGTACAGCTATTGATGGCAATAGCCATGTCAATCGTCGTATGGCTTGCCTTGCGTCCAGCAGTGATAGACAATATCTCGGCGGGCGCTTTTATCTCCTATATTGCCGCTGCAGGCTTACTTAGTAAGCCAGTACGGTCATTGACTGATATCAATCAAAAATTGCAAAAAGGTATTGCTGCAGGTGAGTCGATATTTGCCTTATTGGATGAGCCAGAAGAAAAAGACACAGGCGTGCTGAGCCCAGAGCTATCAGGACAGATTCGTTTAGATAATGTTGGTTTGGTGTATCCAGATTCAACCATAGCACTGCGTGATTTTACGTTGGATGTACGAGCGGGCGAGACAGTAGCATTGGTCGGTCGCAGTGGCGCTGGTAAATCATCTTTGGTGAATTTGCTGACCCGCACTTTATCGACGACTTCAGGGCAGATTACTTTAGACGGCATGCCTATTGAAGATATCACGTTAGAAAGCTTACGTTCTCAAATTGCGATGGTCAATCAGCAAGTGGTACTCTTTAATACTACCGTATTTAATAACATCGCTTATGGTAGCTTAGCCAATAGAACCCAAGCCGAAGTCGAAAAAGCAGCAAAAGATGCCTTTGCTCATGACTTTATTGTAAAAATGCCAAATGGCTACCAAAGTGAAATCGGGGCTGAAGGTTTGCAGCTCTCTGGCGGACAGCGTCAACGCTTATCTATTGCTCGTGCTTTATTAAAAGATGCGCCTATTTTAATTTTAGATGAAGCCACCAGTGCCCTTGATAACGAATCAGAATATTATATTCAGCAGGCGCTAGATAACGTGATGAAAGACCGTACAACATTGGTGATCGCTCATCGTTTGACGACCATCGAATCTGCCGACCGTATTGCTGTCATGGATGGTGGTCAGATAGTTGAGCTGGGTACACATGATGAGTTGATACAACAGCAAGGTCATTATGCGCAAATGTATGCTCGAGACTTTACGTAGTTCAATCAAATCAGGACGTGAGTCAATCAGGCAGTAGTTAAAAACAATTCTTGCGCTTGAGTAATACGAATAAGTGGGATAAATGGCTAACAATGAGTATTGAGACGACGGTGACGCGTGCGTGGCAACGTCAGGCCACTTGGTTATGGCTGTTGCTGCCTTTTAGCTGGCTATATGGGCTTATTACGATGCTTCGTCATCAAGCTTACAAAAGTGGCCTCTTATCAAGCTATCGTGCTCCTGTTCCTGTCATGGTGATTGGCAACATTAGTGTGGGTGGTAGTGGCAAGACTCCGCTGATTATTACCTTAGTCGACTATTTGCAAAAACAAGGGGTTTACGTCGGTGTCATTAGTCGTGGTTATGGCGGGGATACCAGTCAGATGCCAGCGTTGGTCGGTAAGACCAGTCTGCCTAATGTGGTGGGAGATGAGCCTTGTCTGATTGTGAATACGACAGGTGTGGCGATGGCGGTATGCCCAAACCGTGAGCAAGCGATCACTATGCTGTTGGAGACATATCCAGACCTACAATTAATTATTGCAGATGATGGTTTGCAGCATTATGCACTACAGCGCGATATCGAATGGATTGTGGTGGATGCCGCACGAGGTTTTGGTAATAAGCAACTGTTACCCACTGGATTTTTACGTGAGCCAATATCACGGTTAAAAGAGGCGGATGTCATTTATCATGAAAGGGCAATTGATGCATCAAACCACGATAATAAAGAGAGTAATCAGCATCGTGTCAATCGTCTGACTATGCATCTAGAAGCGGATAATATGCAGCGCTTATGGCAATCCTCCTTTGACAGTAAAATGAGGAGCAGAATGCCTGAAAAAGGTAGCCAAGTACACGCAGTAAGCGGCATTGGTTATCCACAGCGTTTTTTTGATACGCTAGATTCGCTTGGTTATCAGGTCATTGCGCATCCGTATCCTGACCATTATGCGTTTAGTTTGGCTGAGCTGGCTGAATACAGCGATTATCCAATTGTGGTGACCACTAAAGATGCAGTAAAAATAAGAGCCCTATTGTTGGAACATACTGCACAGCAAGCATTAATGGACGATTATGAAAAGCTTGCAAATAATTTATGGGTCTTACCAGTCAGCGCTGTACTGTCCAACAACTGCTATCCGCATCTAAATCGACAGTTGAGTCAATTAGGTATTACTATACAAAACGATCAAGCCGACAGTCATATTAACGATTAAGATGGCACAAACAACAATGGCTGATACTTCAAACCATATAAAACCCCATAGGAATAAATCATGTCATCCATTGCTGCGCCCGCTAAAACCCACATTGTCATTCCTGCCCGCTTTAAAAGCACAAGATTGCCTGGCAAGCCATTATTAATGATTCATGGCAAGCCAATGATTCTTTGGGTTGCCGAAAAAGCACAGGCTGCACATTTTGCTGATGATATGTGTATTGCTACTGATGATGAGCGCATTGCTCACGTATGTATAGAAGCGGGTTTTGATGTGGTGATGACCAGTAGCGAGCATGCATCGGGTACAGATCGCCTAGCAGAAGTGGCGGCTATCAAAGGCTGGTCAGATCATGATATTGTGGTCAATATGCAAGGTGATGAGCCTTTGGTGCCGCCATTATTGCTGGAGCAGGCTAAGGCACTTTTGGTGGCAGACAATGAGAGCGTAATGGCAACCTTATGTGAGCCTATAGAGGATTATGAGACGTTTCATCGTCCGTCTGTGGTAAAAGTAGTCAGTCAGCAGTCCGATAACAGACAGCGTGCGCTTTACTTTAGCCGAGCACCAATTCCTTGTGACCGTGATGTGGTTTTGGCCAATAATCAGGATAAGCAAGCACCAAAAAATGCCTATCGTCATCTGGGTCTATACGCTTATCGCGTCAGCTTATTACAGCAGTTTGTGCACTGGCCCCAAACACCACTTGAGAGTCTTGAAAGCCTAGAACAATTACGTATTTTAGAAAATGGCGGACATATTGCAATCGCAGCAGCAGCTTGTCAATTACCAGCTGGTGTTGATACTCAAGAAGACTTGGACCGCTTAAATGCGATGAGTCTAGCCAATTTTCAAAACCCTGCTGAAAAATAGTCATGAATAACATCATGGAAAACAACAGTGTCGTTGATACCACAGATAATATTTATTTTGCGCCGTTGTTGCCATGGCAGCAAACACTGTGGTCGCAGCTGACAACGCGAGTGCAATCACAACAGCCCTTGCCTCATGCGCTACTTGCCGCAGGTATGCAAGGCATGGGTAAGCGTGCTTTTGTATGGCGATTGATTGCTTGGTTATTGTGCCGTGAGCGCGCAACGCATCCAGCAGGGGCCTGTGCAAAATGTGAGAGCTGTCAATGGCTCAGATCAGGCACGCATCCAAGCTTGCAAGTATTACCTATTGTTCGTATGCCAAGTAGTGCAGAGTCTACGGATAATACAGAAAAGTCGAATAGCAAAGCAAAAGACAAAAAAGCGTCCCAATCCAACAGCGCGCTCAAAATAAAAATAGATGACATTCGTGCCTTGCAGCCTTTTATTTATCAAGGTGGTCAAGGAATACGTATTTGTGTACTAGATCAAGCAGAGCAAATGACCGTTGCGGCTGCCAATGCACTACTTAAGACGCTAGAGGAGCCACAATCACAGGTGCATTTGTTTTTGATCAGTGATACGCCTGCCCAATTGCTTCCTACCATTAAAAGCCGTGTCCAGCAGTTGCCATTACAAACAATTGATACTACAGTTGCTGTCAATTACGTAACCAATGCATTGGGTCACACTGTCAATTACGTAACCAATGCATTGGGTCACACTGTCAATCGTGAGGCAGTGGGTACAGCTGCGATTGAACAACTTATTCAACTAGCAAATGGTGCGCCTCTAGCAGCAATAGCCATGGCGCAAGCACCATGGTACAGTAAACGAAGCTTATGGTTAACGACGTGGCAAGCATTACGTAGCGGTAAGCGCAGTAGCGTGGCGGCGAGCGACTACTGGCAAAATCAGTTAAGTATCGTAGAATTTATGCACTTGTCTGAAATGATGCTACTTGACATGCGCCGTGTCTGCCTTGGGCTTGGCGAACTACAAAAAGACGTCAATCTATCAAGCGTTTTAGACGCGTATCAACCAGCTGATAATGGATTAGAGGCATTTGCCAGTAGCATACAGCAGACCAAAATTGCACTACAACAAAATGTGCAAGAAAAATTTGCCTATGATAAGCTGATGCAAGAATTGGCGTACTTATAGAATGGCATGATAGCCACTGGCGGCAGTTCGAGTATTTATCATTATCATGCGCTATATACCGCTAAGTTGTCGTATAAAAAAATCTAACTCATGAAGGAAGCTGACTATGGCAATGCCAGGACGTGGCGGGATTTTAACCTGCCATATTGAAAATATTGAGACGTTATATGCCAGTTATTTATCTTTTGTGAGTAATGGGGCATTATTTGTGCCTTCCAATCAACCTCAAAAATTGGGTAATGAAGTGTTTATTGCCATCACCTTACCCAACTCAAGCGAGCGGTTACCAATGAATGGTAAAGTAGTTTGGGTAAATACTAAAACACAAGGTGGGCGTCCAGCAGGTTTTGCCGTACAGATTGGTACAGACATCGCAGGTCAAAGAATCAAAAACGAAGTTGAACGCTTATTGGCCGGTAAAATAGATGGCTTACAATCTACTTATACAATGTAATGCTGAAAGTTAGTGGCGGTGCTGTTTATTGAATGCAGTATTTACCAGAACTGTATTTAATTTTGAGCACGTATGAAAACGGCCTTATAATCTTATAAGGTCGTTTTTTATGAAGCATGGGAAATTAGTAGCGCGGTGGTACATACATATCATCTGGAATGGGTTCACGATAGTATTCATCATCACGCTTGCGATCAGGTAGCTCAACTTCTTCGCGCGGCACTTCTTTGTAAGGAATTTGCTCAAGTAAGTGCGCAATACAGTTTAGCCTAGCGCGCTTCTTATTATTACCTTCAACCACCCACCATGGTGCTTCAGGGATATGAGTACGTTCAAACATGGTCTCTTTTGCTTTGGTATAATCTTCCCAACGTCTTCGTGATTGCAAGTCCATTGGTGAAAGTTTCCATTGCTTGAGAGGATCATGAATACGGCTCATAAAGCGTGAATGCTGCTCATCATCAGTGATTGAAAACCAATATTTAACTAAGCGAATGCCTGATCGTACCAGCATACGTTCAAATTCGGGTACGGACTGAAAGAATTCTTCGTATTGAGCATCGCTACAAAATCCCATGACTCGTTCAACACCGCCACGGTTGTACCAACTGCGATCAAATAAAACAATTTCACCTGCTGCTGGCAAGTGTGCCACATAACGCTGAAAATACCACTGTGTTTGCTCACGTTCAGTAGGGGCAGGCAGGGCAGCCACTCGGCATACACGAGGGTTCAAGCGCTGTGTAATACGCTTAATCGCGCCACCTTTACCAGCAGAGTCTCGCCCTTCAAATATCACTACGATACGTTCACCGCGATCGACGACCCAATCTTGTAACTTGATAAGTTCTCGTTGTAGGCGTACCAATTCTTGAAAATACGTACGACGGTTTAGCTTTTCTTTTTCACTCATCTCAATACCATCAAAACGAAAGTCACGGATATAATCATCTATCTCGTTTTCAAGCTCTTCATCATAATTGTCGATCAAATCTTCATGCATCTTACGACGCAACTCATCGTTAAAGACTTCTTTGTCCATGCGTTCAACAAAATTTTCCTGCTCAAGCACGCTAAGCTCATTGCGCTCTTGCGTCGTTAAAGATTTTGGGTCAATGGCTGAAGGTATATTACCCATCAAAAGCTCCTGATAAATATTGTTATAGTTTTTATTAATTGTGCATCTTACTTTAGCATATTTAGTAAGAAGGCCTATGACTTGGCTGTGCTTTCTTATTTTATTTTCACGTATTTTGTTACCGAATGTATGAAGCTTCTAAAATAGAATTGAGACAAGGGTATTTCTATAGAGTTGTACCTATAAGTTCCTAGAGTAAAGGTACTTTTAATTCAAAAGACAATTTAATTCAAAAGATAAAGATAGTGACGAGAACTGTCTGTCTAAATGTGAATTTTTTATTACGTGGTTGAGCTCGATGGATATAGATGGATATATAAGCACAAAAAAACATCCTCTAATCAGCAGATTAAAGGATGTTTTAATATTTTGGCTTACGTTACTTTTTAATCAGTAACGAATGGCTGAAGGATCTATTTTTCTAGGATGCAAGTCACACCTTGACCACCTGCTGCACAGATAGAGATGAGCGCACGACCAGATCCTTTTTGGTCCAATAATTTTGCCGCAGTTGCTAAGATACGAGCGCCAGTGGCAGCAAATGGATGACCTGCTGCTAATGATGACCCATTTACATTAAGTTTGTTGCGATCAATAGCACCAAGTGGCGCGTCAAGACCTAAGCGCTCTTCGCAAAACTTCTGGTCTTCCCAAGCGGCAAGCGTTGACAATACTTGTGAAGCAAACGCTTCGTGAATCTCATAAAAGTCAAAATCTTGCAGTGTCAAGCCAGCACGCTCAAGCATACGTGGTACCGCATAAGCTGGTGCCATGAGTAAGCCTTCTGTGGTACCAGACTTACCAATGAAATCAACGGCTGCTGTTTCTTGGTGTACGATGTAAGCCAGTGGTTTTAGATTGTGCTCTTTTGCCCATTCATCAGTACCCAATAGTACACAAGAGGCACCATCGGTTAAGGGAGTAGAGTTGGCCGCTGTCATTGTTGGGTTGGCATTCTTTTTGCCAAACACAGGCTTTAGTTTGCCTAACTTTTCTAAAGTTGTGTCTGGACGCAAGTTATTATCACGCGTCAAACCTTTATATGGCGTGATTAAGTCATCAAAGAAGCCTTCATCATAAGCACGGGCAAGATTTTTATGGCTATTAAAAGCCAGCTCATCTTGTGCTTCACGACTGATATTCCATTCAAGTGTCGTAATGGCTTGATGCTCACCCATTGATAGACCTGTGCGCGGCTCGCCATTTTGTGGTGAGTCAATCAAGTCTTTTGGGTTTAGACCCATTAAGGCCTTTAGGCGTTGTTTATTGTCTTTTGCAGCACCTAACTTGATAAGGACTTTGCGTAAACCATCGCCAATGGCAATAGGTGCATCGGAGGTCGTATCAACACCACCTGTGATGGCTGAGTCAATCAGACCCAAGGCAATCTTATTGGCAGAAGCGAAAGTCGCTTGTAAACCTGTGCCACAAGCTTGTGAGATGTCGTAAGTTGGCGTATGCGGGCTGAGCGCTGTGTTCAATGTTGCTTCACGAGTAAGATTGATATCGCGGCTCAATTTCATGACAGCACCAGACACCACTTCACCCAGTACTTCATCTTGTAGGTTATAGCGCTCAATCAAACCGTCTAAAGCAGCCGTTAGCATGTCTGTATTACTAACATCAGCGTATGAACCGTTTGAGCGAGCAAACGGAATACGGTTGCCCCCTAAGATAGCCACTCGATTTTGCCCCGAGGCTAGTCCAGATTTACGACTTTTGGTTGCTGCTGGCTTTTGTTTTTTTTCATTACTGGCTTTTACAACAGTGCTTTCTACTACAGGACTATCGGCGTGATTGTTTTTATTACTCATTGTATTATCCTTAAGAGAGAAAAAGAGTGTTTAAAATAAAATACGGTTTAATCAGCAAAATAACAATAAGCAAATATTATCATTTATTACGTGATACAGCTGTTTATGATAAGGCGTTTTTATGACCTTACTGTATATCTTTGGCAAACCATATCAAACTCAGGCAAATTTAATAGGTGCTTAAAAAGTAATAATTAGACAGCTATTAGACTGATGAGTACTGATTACCAGCATTGCTTAACAGCGCTTTTGATAATATATTGTTATCTATTTTTTAATTATACATAACTTATAGGCTTGATTTTAGCATGATGTTATGCGCTTGATGATAGGAAAAGTAGCGTACTTGTATACTAGCTTGTTTACAGATTGTTGTAGACAGTCGCGATTTTTGGACTTGTCTATGATGAGAGTGTATAGTTAAGACGATTTGAGAGCCATTTATTCAATATCGATAATTATAAAAGCAGAGCGCCTATAGCATTAGGTAATTTAGTATTAGGCAATTTGCATTCTTTATTCATTATTCTCTAACCACTACTTATAGGATTATATTATGTCAGACCGTTACGGTGATTTTGTTCAGTCTTCTATTGGCAAAAAAGTTGCAAAGAACTTAGGCTTGCCTTTGCCAGTCACACTTGACCGTTTTGAGAGTGGTGAGCGTTTGGTCCGCGGTAGTGTTTTGGTGGGTCGCGCCAATGGTGAAGACAAAAGTGTCAGTGAATCAGTTGCACGCATCTTATCGGATGTGCATGCTGAGGTGTTCGTTAACAGTCATGACGATGTCAAAGACGCATTGGCTGATGCAAGTGTAGAAGCAAAAGCCAATACGGGCGGTGATGATAAATTTAAAGTATTGTTGTTTGATGCCAGTAATATTCGTAATTCGGATGAGCTCAAGCAAGTGTATGAGTTCTTTCATACTGTTGCACGCCGCGTAGAAACGTCAGGCCGAGCGATCGTTGTTGGTCGTCCACCTGAGCAGATTACAGATATCGAAACGGCATTGGCTCAGCGTGCGCTCGAAGGTTTTGTAAAATCGGTGGGTAAAGAGTTCAAACGCGGCATCACCGCACAGCTTATTTATGTAGAGGAAGGCGCTGAAAAGAATCTGGATTCAACGCTGCGCTTCTTTACTTCGGCACGCTCGTCTTATGTGTCAGGTCAAGTAGTACGCGTTAGCAAGGGGGATTCGGTTGAGGTTGATTGGACACAACCACTGGGCGGAAAAACCATGTTAGTTACTGGTGCAAGTCGCGGTATTGGTGAAGCGATTGCTCGTGTATTGGCACGTGAAGGCGCTCATGTTATTTGCTTAGATGTACCGCAGCAACAAGGTGACTTGCAAAAAGTAGCAAGTGAAATCAGTGGTTCTATTCTAACCGTTGATATCACCAGTGAAGATGCGGGTGCACAAATTGCAGATGCTGCGCAGAAACGTGGTGGCTTGGATTCAATCATTCATAATGCTGGTGTGACTCGTGATAAGACGCTTGCAAAAATGGATGAGAAAAAATGGGACATGGTCATCGATATCAATCTGGGGAGTGTGGCCAAATTAAACCGTTATCTATTAGATAACGATGTCTTAAAAGAAAATGCACGTATTGTCTGTGTATCATCAATCTCAGGTATTGCAGGTAATATGGGTCAAACCAATTACGCGACCTCTAAAGCGGGTGTTATTGGTTTGGTTGATGCGACTGCCAAACAATTAGAAAACAATGCAAAAGGTATGACCATCAATGCCGTGGCGCCAGGATTTATCGAAACACAAATGACAGAAGCCATTCCATTTGCTATTCGTGAAGCGGGTCGCCGCATGAACTCAATGAGCCAAGGCGGTCTACCAGTGGATGTCGCTGAGACGATTGCATGGTTGGCATCACCTGCGTCTGGTGGCCTGAATGGCAACACAGTGCGCGTCTGTGGTCAGAGCCTACTTGGGGCATAGCAGCCATTTTTATGCAGAGATAAGTGTTGTAAAGAGGTCGGTAAATATCTGATATAACCTGTAATTTTTTATTTACCTCACATATGCTTACGAAAAATTGCTAATAAAGCTGCCCAAGGGTGGCTTTTTTATGATAAAAACACAAGAACCATACGCCAGATCGTTTTTTGCTGCAATAGCCACTTGTACGATTGATTAAACGCAGGATTTGCTATTTTGCGCATCGATAGGCTTTAGTCAACGTATCTATAGTATCTTTACATGCACACAGAAAATTTGTTCAAGCCCCACTTAGGATTTATTTATGTCAGACAAACATTATGATGCGTTGCCAAAAGCGCATACTACCTACGCCAATATTGTAAAAAGTTTACTGCCTATGGGTAATAGCGGCAAAATTAGTAAAGATCAGCTGCCGCAAGCGACCTATCATGTCGATGATCTGCATATTGATCAAGAAAACTTAAACGATTACCGAAAGATTTGCGGTTTTGCTAACAATGGTAAAGTCCCTATTACGTATTTTTCTGTACTGTCTCAAGCGCTACAAATGAATATGATGGTCAAAGAACCGTTTCCGTTTGCTATGTTAGGCTTAGTACACGTTGACAATAGTGTTACCCAATATCGTCCTATCGGTGAGCGCGAAACAGTGGCGCTATCGGTGGCTTTTGATAATTTACGTGACCATGCTCAAGGTCAACAATTTGACTTTGTGACCACAGTCAAATCAGAAGATGAGGTGATTTGGGAAGGAACATCAACTTACCTATCACGCAGCAAAAAACCCAGTAGCAGCAAAGATAAAAAGAGTGCGCCACGTTCAGCAACGGTTAAGCCAATAGTTAAAGAGCAGGGCGTACATAGTATTTTTGAAGTGCCAGAAGATATCGGTCGTCGTTATGCATTTGTTTCAGGTGACTTTAACCTTATCCATTTACATCCGTTGTCAGCTCGTGCTTTTGGGTTCCCCAAAGCGATTGCGCATGGTATGTGGTCAAAGGCCAAATGTCTTGCTATGATGGATGAATTGCCTGATGCTTGTACCATTGATGTGTCATTTAAGCTGCCGATATTTTTGCCAGCTGAGGTTGAACTGATTGCTGATCCAGTCTCACAACTTGAGAGTGCAGAAGATAATTGCCAATTTGGATTGTACAGCTCAAAAAATGACAAACCGCATTTGGCTGGCACTGTTACCTTACAGAGTGGTAGTAAATAGCATAAGACAACTCTTATTTTATATAGCCATATTTAACGAACCAATTTATAACTATGACTTCACAAAATACCAGTCCAAAAGACACTAGCTCACAAGACATCAATTTACACGACAATGTTACAAGCAAAGATCAGCGAGATAGTTCAGTAGCCATTAATATAGCTGCTAATGACAACGTGACTAATAATAGTTCTACGAGTGAAAATGTGAGCAGCGACAGTTTGATCAATGACGATTATGTTCATAATGACGCTCCTGACAATGGCGTCGATCTTGCTTCTGTTATTGAGCCGTACTTTCGTCCCGATGCAAACACTGTCGTATGTGGTGCGCTTGACGAAGAAAAAGTAGCAGCGTTAGCAAAAGCGGGAATCGACGTAGTGATCAACTTGCAACCGGACGAAGAGTTAAGCTTTGATGAAGCCGCTGCAGTTGAGCGCGCAGGCATGGGTTACGAGCACTTACCAATTAGCAGTGCTGCCGATTTAAAGCAGCTCAAAATACTGGCGTTTGATAATATCTTGCGGCAACATCATGGCAAAAAAATAGCCGTACACTGCGGGTCTGGCAATCGAGTAGGGGCAGCGATTGCTTTGCGTGCGGGCTGGTTACGTGGTCGTAAGATGGATACAGCAATGGAACGTGGTCGTAGTCATGGCTTGACGAAACTTGAAGATGAGGTTTTTAAGCGTTTGCTTGTACCACGCTAAGCCAATACTTTATTCATATATCATCGTTTGATAATAAAAGGCGACCACTAGGTGGCCTTTTTTATGGGTAAATGTTTGATTTGTGTTTATCATAGGGCCGTTCAATCTCAAATGATAATATATTGTGTTTTATTTTATAAAAATGGAGCAAAGCCACCATGACTGACTACCACAAAGAGAACAATCAGAACGTGGATCAACAGATTAATTCAGAATTTCAGCAGCGCTTACAACAAATATTAACGGATTTGCAATTAGAAGATGGACCAGCAGGCGGCGTTGTGGTGGTCTATCAAGCGGGAAAGTGTATTGGCAAGGCAAGCACAGGTATGGCACGCTCGGATATGCTATGGCAGCCTGATACGTTGGCGATCAATTTTTCTACTGGTAAAGGGGTGCTGGCAACGCTGGTACATGTATTGGTTTCAAAACAATTGCTGAACTATGATGCGTTTATTGCTAGCTACTGGCCAGCATTTGCAGCAAATGGTAAAGAAAACATTACTTTGCGTAGTGTGCTATCGCATCAGGCAAATTTGTTCTCTATTCAAAGCATTGATGCCGATAGCGAAACAATGCTTGACTGGTCTGTTATGTTAGAAAAAGTGGCGGCTATGCCCATCACATCACCCACAAATGCAGCAGCTTATGATAGCGCTTATAGTGCCTTGGTCTACGGCTGGGTATTAGGCGGTGTAATAGAGGCTGTCACCAATATGTCGTTAGCCAAAGCGTTGATACATTACTTAACAGAGCCTTTGGGTATTGCAGACAGCTGCTATTTTGGCGTACCTGATAGCAAAGTAGAGCAGGTAGCAACGCTGGTTCAAGATTTTGATGCGTCAGAGAGTGAGGACGCGTTACTACGTCATAAACGTCACAATCGTAAGCCTGTTTTAAAACCTGATTCTTTAAGTACCTTACGCACTTATGAAAATCTACCCAGTTATTCGTGTTGGCGGCAGCAGGCTGTAGCCAATAAGAAGACCATGGATAATGAGAACACAGTAGACTCTGATGAGCATAATGAGTTGCCAAAACTAGACACAGCGCGTATCACTCGTCTGTACTTTGATACCAGTCAGCTCAATCTAAGAAACTACAAGGCAGCACTCATACCTGCCAGCAAACAACCGATTGACTATCACAAGCGTGAGACATTAAAAGCAGTCATTCCAGCTGCCAATGGTGTTGCCTCAGCAGATGCGCTAGCGACTATTTATGCCATGTTAGCAAATGGCGGTGAGTGGCAAGGACAGACGCTTATTGATCATAAAACCTTTCAGCAGCTCTCTACACCGCAAGTGACAGGTCCAGATGCCGTTATGCCAGCCTCGATGCAATGGCGCTTGGGCTATCATCGGTTGTTTACCTTGTGCACCCATGATAAAAGCGCTGACGAGGCACTCAAGCCTCAAATATCAGGGTTTGGGCACATGGGTTATAACGGCTCAGTTGCCTGGTGTGACCCCTCACGTCAATTGTCATTCGCTTTTATTCATAACTTCGATACCACCATGCTAAATGATATTCGTCAGTTCGCATTAACAGAAGCTGTGCTACTTTTGATCAATGAGACGCGCTTAGCCAGTTAACATGAGCTGATAATATTCATTTACTAGGTCTTGTTTGGTACCATTTTAAGTAGTCTGTTGGCACTAAGACCATGCATAAATATCGAAATTAAAATAACAATTGAACAGACGACCCATAGTTTGAGTGCATCTTCCTCGCCGAAAAATCCCTGATTGAGTGCATAAGCCAAATAGTACAGGGTACCAATACCACGGATACCCAGTGCTGAGATTGCATATTTTTCGGTACGAGGAAGCTTCAACCCTGAAAGAGCAATAAAACCACCAATCGGACGTATGAATAATAAGAAAGCAAAACTGACGATATATACACGCCACGTTAGCTCAACCCCAGATTGCAATCCTTGACCCAAAAATATCCCAAAAGTGACCAACACCAAAGTCATCAGCAGGCCTTCTGATTGCTCTGCAAAGTCGTGTAGCTTTTCATGATATGCGTGCTTGTGTTCTGAACGTCGGAAGGCAAATGCGGCGATAAACACAGCGATAAAACCATAACTATGAACGAATTCTGCTAGTCCATAAGCGACTAAGGTGAGAGCAATGACGACATAACCTTGTGAGATGGTTGTGTCTTTGGTATGTTTCGAGAATACCATTTTGGCCATAACCTTACCAACAATGATACCCGTCACCAATCCCGCACCAATTTTCCACAGTACGTCGTGCGTGAACCATTCCCAAAGCAGTTCACTGGTAATACCATTACCCTCACTAAATGCTTCCGCTATCTTTATGGCCAAATACACAAAAGGAAAGGCCAATCCATCATTCAACCCTGCTTCTGAGGTTAGCGCGAAACGTGGTGTGTCTTCACCGCCTGTATTGGGTGGACCTACTTGAATACTAGAGGCCAAAACAGGATCAGTAGGTGCTAACACTGCGCCGAGTAAGAGGGCAGCTCCTAAAGTAAGACCAAAGGCATAATAGCCTAATACCGCCATCGAAAAGATACCGATCGGCATGGTGATGAGCAAAAGGCGTGTCGTAGGACGCCACAATCGCCAACTTAAAGGAGTGTCAATTTTAATACCAGCGCTGACTAACGAAACAATCACCACAAACTCGGTGAGCTTCTCGATAATCACGCCATTATCAATAGGATCTAAAAAAGTAAGAGTGATCCAAAAATAGCCTACTATCACTCCTAAAGTGACTTGTAACATGGGTAATGAAATAGGGGTCTTTTTAAAAATAATAGGAAACAGGGCGCCGAATAAAAAGGCGACACCGCAGATTAATAAGAATAAGTTATAGTTTTCTATCATAAGGTTTTCATGCACCAGTATAGGATTTTTAAGACTTGCAAATGTACAAAATGAGCAACTGATAATGATTGGCTATTAAACGTAACGTGGATATATTTAGATAATTGAGGTGTCTGCCATAAGAAGTAGGAGACCTGCTTATCATGACGATAAATTGACTCAAATGTCGCAAAAAATCGTTATCAAAACGATTGCTGTGTTGTTTTTTGGTGAAAAAAAGCCTGCATAGTGCAGGCTTTACATACTTCTATAAGGATTTTCTAACAATTTATAAGGTAAGATTTATAAATAGCTGTTTGGCTTAACGCTCTACTTGGCTGACATCGCGTATTGCGCCAGTATCAGCACTGGTCGTCATGGCAGCGTAAGCACGCAGAGCAGGCGTAACATAACGTTCACGATTGACAGGCTTCCATGCATCGCGACCACGAGCCTCCATCACGTCACGACGAGCTGCTATCTCTGCATCACTTACTTGCATATTGATGGTACGGTTTGGAATGTCGATATGAATGGTATCGCCTTCTTCAACCAGACCAATAGCACCGCCTTCAGCAGCTTCTGGACTGGCATGGCCAATCGATAGACCTGAGGTACCACCAGAGAAACGACCATCTGTCAGTAGCGCACACTGCTTTCCTAACCCTTTTGATTTGAGATAGGTTGTTGGGTAGAGCATCTCTTGCATACCAGGACCGCCTTTTGGCCCCTCAAAACGAATGATGACCACATCACCGGCAACGATTTTGTCGTCTAAAACGGCAGCAACTGCATCGTCTTGGGACTCAAAAATACGCGCACGACCTGTGAAGGTTAAGATACTCTCGTCGACGCCAGCGGTTTTGACCACACAGCCACGCTCAGCGATATTGCCATACAGCACCGCAAGACCACCATCTTTTGAGTAAGCGTGTTTTGCGCTACGGATACAGCCGGATTCACGGTTGACATCCAGATTTGACCATTCTTTTGATTGTGAAAACGCTTCAGTGGTTCGTACACCGCCAGGTGCTGCCAGAAAGCGTGCGCGCGCCTCATGATTAGCAGGATTCATGATATCCCATTTATCAATCGCTTCTTTCATGGTATTACTATGGATGGTTGGCACATCCGTTTTTAGTAATCCAGCACGATCAAGCTCGGCCAGTAGTGCAAAGACACCGCCCGCACGATGCACATCTTCCATATGGTATTTTTGCGAAGCAGGGGCAACTTTTGCTAGACAAGGCACACCGCGGCTTAAACGGTCAATATCAGCCATTTTGAAATCGATTTCGGCTTCATTGGCAGCAGCAAGTAGATGCAATATCGTATTGGTTGAACCACCCATGGCGATGTCCAAACTCATGGCATTTTCAAAAGCCGCTTTGGTTGCAATAGAGCGGGGCAATACAGAGTCATCATCTTGCTCATAGCGACGTTTGGCTAGTGAGACAATGGTACGACCCGCTTCTAAAAACAGCTCGCGGCGCAGCGAATGGGTGGCAAGTAGTGAGCCGTTGCCTGGTAAGGCCAGTCCTAACGCTTCAGTCAAACAGTTCATTGAGTTGGCCGTGAACATACCAGAGCATGAACCACAAGTTGGACAGGCTGAAGCCTCAATAGCGGCCACATCTTCATCACTAATGCTGTCATCAGCCGCGTCCATCATTGCATCAACAAGGTCAAGTTTACGGATGGCACTACTGTCATCGCCATCGGTGTTGTGACTCTTACCAACGGTGCTGGCTAAAATCTTGCCCGCTTCCATCGGTCCGCCTGAAATAAATACCACTGGAATATTAAGACGCATCGCCGCCATCAGCATGCCGGGGGTGATTTTATCGCAGTTTGAGATACAAACAAGCGCATCGGCACAGTGTGCATTGACCATATATTCTACTGAATCAGCAATCAAGTCACGACTTGGCAATGAATACAACATGCCACTATGACCCATCGCAATACCATCATCGACAGCAATAGTATTAAACTCTTTTGCCACACCGCCGGCCTTCTCAATCTCACGTGCGACCATTTGACCAAGGTCTTTTAGATGTACGTGACCTGGTACAAACTGGGTGAATGAGTTGGCAATGGCAATAATTGGTTTGCCAAAGTCGCCATCAGTCATACCAGTTGCACGCCATAGTGCACGAGCACCTGCCATATTACGACCACCAGTAGAGGTTTTTGAGCGATAATCCATGTGAAATTCCTTACAAATAGGCGAGGTTTGTTAAAAGTGCTTCCTCAAGTGTGATGAGGATAGTTTGCTTTTTATAGAGAGTGAGGACTAGTGAATAATACTAAGTCAATACCATACCATTAGCTATGAATAAATAAAAATAGCTCAGTTATGGTAATGGTTTGAATGTAATCAAAAATACGTTAAAGACACTATTCAAGGCGCGCTAAAATAGCCTTATCAAACCAAGTCAGATCTGCTTTGTCCGCTTCTAGCTTCGCAATCGCTGCCAATGCATGAGCAGGTAAAAGCTGTTGATAATCACTTCTAGCATTAATGGTCAATAGCGATTCAGGCTGAGACTGTTGTTCATCGATACTCACTAACGTCTGTTTGTCATTTTTATAAAGAACATCAACACGACCAAAAAACTGCCAGTCTTTAAAAGCGGCAACAACGGCTTCTGCTTCGTTTTTAGTATATACCTGCTGGGTCTCTTTACCTGTATTGGTCCAATGCAAACGTACAGCTAATTGCAATGCCTCACTAAACACGACCAATGAGCCGATGATTTTTACATGCCAAGGATCAGACAAGGCATCTTTATTGATACCAATCAGCGTGGCGGCTTCATGAGTCGTCATAGGCGTATTAAACTGGGCAAGTAATGCAGGCGTTAGTGGATAGGCTGCCTTAATACTCTCATCTAAGCTATCGTAATGATACAAAAAGGGTAGTAGTAGATCTTGTGTGATTGTCTTTTTGGTGATTTTACAATTGTGTATTTGCCAGCTGATGGTTTTGTCAGTCAAGGCTTCTGCTAAGATGATAGCGTTAGGCTCAATAGTCTGTACACCGTTTTCGTTCTCAGTGCTACCATGTACAGAATTCGTCGGTACAACGTTTTCTGACAAAGATTTTGGCGCCAAATTATCAGCGTTTGTAGGAGTCTCATTCATATTTGATTGAGTGGGCAAAGTAGACGAATCCATAAGCATTGTGTTCTTAAAGTAGAGTAGTAATATAACATTTAAGGCACCTAGCTCGCTAATAAATTAGCGAACAACAGTGAGAATAGACTTTATCGCTTCTTTGAAGCACACTATCATATCTTGTACTGACATAACGTTTAGTCCACTATATTCAAGACCGTCCAATGACTCGAAAAGCCTACTGAATTATTTAACATCAAACTAATAAAGGAATAAATATGAGCCAAAATAATAAGCAAGTGACTTACGATGACAATAATATTTTTGCCAAAATGCTTAGTGGTGATATTCCCTATCATAAAGTCTATGAAGACGACAAAACCCTCGCCTTTATGGATATCATGCCACAAGCGGAAGGTCATGTACTGGTCATACCCAAGCAAAAGGCTGTTGATTTGGCAGATCTTGAGCCAGAATATGCCGCCGCCGTCTTGATGACTTGCAAAAAAGTGATGCAAGCACAGCGCCAAGTATTTGAGCGTGAAGGTATCATTCAGATGCAGCTAAATGGCACGCAAGCAGGGCAGACCGTTTTTCATTATCATGTGCATCTCATACCATCCAGTATTCATGAATTGGGTCGTCATGCTGTGACACAAGTAGAGAATGATCAACTGGCTGATATGGCTGAAAAGCTTGCTACGGCTATCGAAAGTTAATTGTATTCAGGCATATTATTAGCCTAATAATCAGTTTTTCTTATAATGAATCGAAAGGCAGCTGAATAGCTGTCTTTTTTATTGTTTGGTAATCATGATGTAATATTCCTTAAAGTATTGTTACAAAAGCAGTGATAATCTGGGGTTTTGGGACATACTATGATAAAAACTGTGCCACCTATATAAACTTTGCTCCATATTTAACATTATTTATTAGTGCTCACTTGAAGAAGGAGTTGCTACTTTTATTATTCATTTTTTGAGGGAATCATTTTTTCATGAATAAATTACCTCGCTCCACCATTTTGCTGCCAGTATTCGTACCCGCAGCTGCCATTATGCTATTGTTAGTGATTGGCACCGCTATTAATCCAGAAGCTGCTGGCGATTTATTTAGTACAGTTCTAGCATTTACCACCGATACTTTTGGTTGGTTTTATATGTTGGCAGTTGCTATCTTTTTACTGTTTATTATTGCCTTAGCGTTTTCGCCTTATGGCAGTATCAAACTTGGTCCTGACCATGCTGAAGCCGAATATAAGTTTCTTGAATGGTTTGCTATGCTGTTTTCTGCAGGGTATGGTATTGCCTTACTGTTTTATGGAGTAGCAGAGCCTGTATTACATTTTGCCAGTCCGCCGATATCTACACCGCAAACGATTGAAGCTGCAAAAGAAGCGATGCAAATTGCCTATTTTCATTGGGGTTTTCATATTTGGGCGATTTATGGCGTAGTAGGTTTGTCGTTGGCATATTTCTCTTTTCGTCACGGATTACCATTGTCCGTACGTTCAACCCTATATCCGCTCATTGGTGATAAAATTTATGGCCCTATCGGTCACACGGTAGATGTGTTTGCAATTTTGGGTACAATGTTCGGTATCGCCACCAGTTTAGGGCTCTCAGTAGCACAAATTAACGCTGGTCTAAATTATTTGCTACCAAATCTGGTGCCAGTGAGTACGACGGTGCAGGTCATCATTATTGCAGGTGTGACAGCAGCTGCTTTAGTATCTGTGTTAGCAGGTATGGATAAGGGCGTAAAGCGGTTGTCCATCTTAAACATGCTTTTAGCAACGGCATTGATGATATTCGTATTTATCGTTGGTCCATCGATATTTATTCTAAATGCTTTCATGGAAAATACGGGAAGCTATTTGGGTAATATTGTTGAGCGTACCTTTAGCTTGCAAGCTTATCAATCAAGCGATTGGATCGGTAGTTGGACATTGTTTATCTTTGCATGGACAATTGCATGGGCACCCTTCGTCGGTCTATTTATTGCCAAAATTAGCCGTGGCCGTACTATTCGTGAGTTTGTGCTTGGTGTAATGCTGGTACCAACGTTCTTTACATTTTTCTGGTTTGCCGTCTTTGGTGATACTGCTCTACATATGATCATGGTCGATGGCTATACGTCATTGATTGATGAAGTACAAAATAACCAAGCAATCGCTTTGTTCAAATTATTAGAGAATCTACCATTTACGCAGATCGTTTCTTCGTTGACGGTTCTTTTGATTATTACCTTCTTTGTAACGTCGTCGGATTCAGGATCATTAGTCATTGATTCGCTGGCGGCAGGTGGACGTAGTGACACACCATGGTGGCAACGTTCGTTTTGGGTTCTAACTGAAGGTGCAGTTGCTGCGGTTTTATTGATAGCGGGCGGTTTAAGCGCCTTACAAACAGCAGCGATTGTTAGCGCGCTACCGTTTGCCATTATTATACTGATCTCAACATTTGGTATGTGGCGAGCGTTACGGATTGAAGGACATCGCAATCAAAGTTTGGCCAATGACAATCATTTGCCGCCTCATTTGCTTAAACTCGACGCATGGCGTGATCGTATCGACTACATGACCAATCAGCCAACGCGCGAGAAAGTGCTGAATTATATCAAAGGCACAGTCTTAACATCGATGAATGAAGTGGCAGAGAAGTTTGCAGAAACAGGTTGGCTACCTGATGTCAATTATGATGAAATCAATAATCGTGCTGTGCTGGAGTTAAGACGTGGTGATAATGTCGAATTCTGGTATGAGGTTCGTTTGTCTGAGTATGATGTGCCCAATTATTATATAGATGATAAGGCAGATGGTGTGCCACAAGAGCATCATTATCGTGCTGAGGTGTATCTGCGCCGAGGCGGTCAAACTTATGATTTGTATGGTTATCAATCGGAATCTATCATCAATGACATCATTGATCAGTTCGAAAAATATCTTCACTTCTTAAACATGGCACCTGATAGTCTGCCATGGCGCATGCAAGAGCATGATGAAGATATAACGTTAGAACAGGGCAGTGTGTTTGATAAATAAAGACTTATTGTTAAAAATTTAGTGTCCATCGATGCAAGTTATTCACGTGAATAGCTTGCATTATATGTACGATTCCTTAGAATAACGGCTTGTCCCTCTCGTGATACAAGCCGTTTTTTATGTCTAATAACTCTTCTGTTGTATCTCCGTCTTCATCTGCTACTGATCATCCATTATTACAGCCATTAAATATCGGTGGTTTGACGATTGAAAATCGTCTTATGGTTGCACCCATGGCAGGCGTCACAGACAATCCTTTTCGCCGATTGTGTAAATCATTTGGTGCAGGCCATGCAGTCAGCGAGATGATCATCGCTGATACGGCGCTCTATGCACGCAAAAAATCTTTATATCGCGCCAATTTTGATAATGAGATAGCTCCCATTTCTGCACAGATAGCAGGAGCCGAGCCAGATAAACTGGCTGAAGCTGCCCGTTATCAGATTGATAATGGTGCACAAATTATCGATATCAATATGGGCTGTCCTGCCAAAAAAGTCTGCCGTAGACTGGCAGGCTCAGCGCTCCTACAAGACGAAGATTTGGTTGCCCGTTTGTTAGATGCGGCGGTAAATGCAGTCGATGCTCCCGTGACATTAAAGACACGATTGGGTTTTGAAAATGGACGAGAAAATATTTTACGAGTGGCTAAACGGGCAGAGCAAGCGGGAATTGCAGCGATTGCTATCCATGGGCGTACGCGTGAAGACATGTACACGGGTGAAGCGCGTTATGAGCTGATTCGTGAAGTTAAAGAAAGCATCGGCATTCCTGTGATTGCCAATGGAGACATTGATAGTGCGCAAAAAGCGCAGCGAGTCTATGAGTTGACAGGTTGTGATGCTGTGATGATTGGACGTGCAGCGCAAGGGCAGCCGTGGTTATTTCGGGATATCGCACATTTTTTGCAGACAGGTGAAAATTTGGAAGCACCTAGTGTGAGCGACATCAAAGAAATTGTGCTGGCACATTTACAAGAACTATATGATTTTTACGGTGAATACTCGGGTTGCCGGATAGCACGTAAGCATATCGCTTGGTACACAACCGGTATTCCAAACTCCAATGCCTTTAGACAGGCAATGTATGGTGAAGAGAGTACCGCTGGTCAGTTTCAGGTGGTTGAAGATTTTTTACACGCGCATGAGTAATCAAACGTTGGTGAAGAGATTAAGGGCTGTCATGTTTGATTGCATGACTTGCCTCTGAGTTGCTTTCGGGTACGGTTTTTTCCTTTTGCCACGGAAAACGACCTTCGAGCTCGACTTGTAAAGACAGACTCAAAAACGTTCGAATGAGTACGATAAAACCCAATACAAGAATACTGCGTAAAGTGGGTTCTGTGACAACAGTGGCCATAATGTCAGCAGCAATCAGTACCTCTAATCCTAGCAGAATTGACTTACCAACCGTCTGCCTAACTTCGATATAAGTATCATGATTAAATCCATGAGTTGAAAAAATACCTCGATAAAAAGCCAGAAATAGTCCAAAAAACATAATCAAGACACCAATAACCTCGACGATTTTGGCCACCAGATCAATATAGTAGGTAAGGTCTTCAAGCAAGGCATATACTCCTCATTAATAGTAAGCAAAAACCGAATGCACAAAAAAACTCACACAGTTTTATGTGCGTTTGAAATAGTCAAATTAACTGGCTGAGCTGGTTGTTTTATTCACTTTATCATATACTTTTTTGCTATGCTGTAATTGAACATACATAGGCACAGGACAACAAAAAGGACTTTTTATGGCTAATCCCTCTAAGAAAAAAATTACCAAAACCGTTAAAGGTAAAAATATTATCATTACAGGTGCCTCAAGCGGTATCGGTGAGCGTACTGCCTTTTTGCTTAGTGAATGCGGTGCTCATGTGATTTTGCTGGCTCGAACTGAAGATAAGCTAAAAACGGTCAAAGAAAATATCGAAACACTTGGTGGAAAGGCCAGCTATTATCCATGCGATCTCACTAACATGGACGATATTGAGAGAACCAGTAAAAAGATTCTTGAAGATTTTAAGCATGTGGATGTATTGGTAAATAATGCTGGACGCTCTATTCGTCGCTCAGTACATGAGTCTGTCAATCGCTTTCATGATTTTGAGCGCACCATGGATATTAACTATTTTGGTGCTGTTAAAATTATTCTTGGTTTTTTGCCCACTATGATTGGTCGCCAAACGGGTCAAATTGTCAACATCTCATCCATTGGCGTACTGGCAAACAGTCCTCGTTTTGCCGCATACGTTGCATCGAAGTCAGCACTAGATGCATTTAGTCGCTGTTTGGCGGCCGAAGTCAAAGGCGATAATATCAAAGTGACCAATATTTTTATGCCATTGGTACGTACGCCAATGATTGCACCAACCAAATTGTATCGTTATATGCCAGCATTAATGCCTGATGAAGCGGCAATGATGGTCGCAAAAGCCATTGTGCATAAACCCAACAGTATTGCCAGTAATATGGGTAAGTTTGCCTCAGCCAGCTATTCTTTGATGCCAGCATTTAACGTCGGTGTGCAGTCAATTGGCTATCGTATCTTTCCAAGTTCAACAGCAGCGCAGACAACTGACAGTAAGCCAAACTTGGCGCAGCGCGCCTTTGCTAGAATCCTTCCAGGTGAGCATCACTAAAATAATGTTGTTATTAGTCCTGACATAAAAAAGGATACGACGGTATCCTTTTTTAATTCCTTACCTATTTATATTAATGCTCGTATAGTATAAATGGGTAGGGCGTTGGTAGCATTTTTCTCTTAGTGGCTTATCTAGATCAAAATCTATCCAAAACCTATTTAATATAACGTCCGTTATGGGAACATATTCCATTTGCCATACAGGTAGCGAAGCATTGGCTACATAATTAGCATTCTTTCGTCTATCATCCTAAATTATACGAAATTAATTGACCACAGACTTTGATCATAGGAAAGAAAATGTCGTTCTTTTATCCTAAAGATGTAGATTTTATGGAGATGTTTGGATGCGAGAGTCATATAGATAATGATGGTTTGCTAGAGTCCACATTCATTGATACACAAAATAAAAAATGGTTTTTTCTATCAGTGATATGCAGAACTCAATATCTGCTTATGTATATCAAGATGAAGCAGTAATATTTAAGATATATGAAGAAGGAGCGATGAGGGTCATGATATATGAAAATCAGATCATTATAGAATATCTGAATTATCAGGATTTATACGCTAAAAGACTGACTATTATTGATGTGTATCCAATATTTAAAATTGACCACTGTACTCTGATAGACAAGGATATGAGCCAACTAAACTAAATGCCTTACAGGTATTTTTATATTAAGATATATCTACACCGAACCAATCAGGCTCCCTTACTGGTTCGGTTCCCTAGTGAGGACTTGAACACAGAACCTAAATTATTGATATTAAATTTTTTTATATTGATGGTCGCTATCAATGTACTTGTGAGTGTAATTAATGTGATTAACTCGAAGGTTTTTCTGACTTGATTCATTCTTTTATTATCCTTAAAGCTACTTACTAGACAGAATGTAAAATCACTAGATAGCCTTGATAAAGAACATATAGCCCAACACCAAAAGCTAAAAATAGTATAGCTATCAAGCACAATAGGATTATCTTGCTACTTTTTTTCATTTTATTTCTCAAATCCTAGCTAAGGCTTTTTATATCTGTTTTGACGTTCAATATCATGGCGAGGGTGTGTTGTTCTTCACGTCCAACTTTAGGTAGTGGATAGATGCGCTCAATCTTGCGCTTATCTCATAAAATCGTGTTCGGTGCGCTATACAGGCATCGATCTGCCAGATATAACTTCAACGTATATAGGCTGAGCATATAATTCAAGGCTATTGATATCATGCACTACTTCATCGTTCCTACTCTTGTGAAAAGTAAAAGTTGCAAACCTCCCAACCTCATCATCTTGAAAACCTATTGTTATATTAACGCTCTCTAAAGGAAAGTCTATAAGCCATTTTTTCTTGAATTTGTTAGAAAATATGATGGACTGGATTAACGGGTCTTGGTCTGTAAAATCTTCTATATGAAACCTATTAGTAGAAACTTCATAACCCGAAAAATCAGTAAATTGTCTTTCAATCTTATGTTTTTCAATTGAACAGCGAGCATAGCTTGAAGGGAATATTTTTTCTAGAAAAACGCAGTCACCTATCGGTAAAAACCCTTCTTTTAAGATAAGGTCTAACTCCTTATCTAATTTGCCTTCTCGTATTTCACTTTCATTAATATCTAAAAACTCTTTCATCAGTAGATTGGTGTAAATCATAGCTTTGCCCTAAATGTCCTATTAATCCAGTGTAGATAATATGAATCATATAAACATTACCAGTAAATCTTTTTTGTACTCATTGATTTAAAGTAAGGATCATAAACCAGGGTATACCCCAAGGGAACTTTCAAAACAGGGCTCTTAATCAATTAATAGACCACTTAAAGTAGACCGCTATATTGGAACTACTTAAAACAGATTGGAAAACCTAAGAGATCCTAATTACCCAAACACCCGCCATAATATCCAAAACATACCCAGCATAATCACCGCAATGACCAGTACTCTTTTTAGCCAATAAGGTATCAGTGGTTTTTTATAGCCCAAATCTTTGAGCCGAGTGTCAACGCCTGTTTGCAATGTTTGAAAGTCTTGATGTGACTTGGTAGTTTTGACGCGATTTTTTACTAATGGGTCTTCATCCTCATCAGGTTCTTGTTCTCTATCAAAGCTAATAGCGTGATTAGAGATGCCTTGTTTGTTGGCAATGGTATTGAGTTTTTGCTGCTGCTGTACTTTTAGCTGGGTTTCGTAGGCATCAATTCGTACCTTGGCCTCATCCATACTGATGTTTTCATCGGCTGCCAATGTCTTAATGGCCATGACTAGGTTGTTTTTTTCGATCATCATGATAACCGCTTTTGGCAGTTTTTTACTGGCTGATTTGGAGCTGGGATCAGGATTGAACATGATTTTCCTTATAGCAGCGTGCAATAGGGGTAAAGAGAATGTTTTATTATAACCATTTTATATAAGTAACGTTCAAGCAAAAAAATACCGCAGTCACGATAGTGACGGCGGTATTTGAATCGTATTTATCTGTACGAGCATAAATATCAATCTTGGATAGATTATAGATCTTTCCAGCGCTGGATAGATTCTTTGATGACTTCTTTGGCTTCTTCTACGTCGCCCCAAGATTCAACCACAGTGGTACCTGCTTTTTTCAAGTCTTTATAGTGGCTGAAATGGAACTCTAATTGGTTGATAAGTTGTTTTGGCAGATCGGCTAGGCTGTTATATGCATTACCAGTATCACGGTCGTCGGCTGGTACCACAACGATTTTGTCATCCACTTCGCCATCATCAACGAACTTCATCACACCAATGACTTTGGCTTTTAGGAAGATGCCAGTCGGTAGAGGTTGTTCAGTCAAAATCAACGCATCAAGCTCATCACCATCTTCGTCAAGCGTTTGCGGGATAAAACCATAGTTACAAGGCTTAGCAAAAATCTGTGGGTCAATACGATCAAGCTCAAATACCGCCAATTCGCGATTCCACTCAATTTTATGGCTGCTACCAGTTGGGATTTCTACTACTACATTGATGATGCCGCCATCTACGTCGCCTGCATCTAGAATTTTATTAAAATCTGCCATGAAGTACTCCAATTTTCTTTTGTTTTAAGTGTTTGAATAATGAAAAGGGTTTATCAGCGAACGCGATAATACTATCTACATAATATGGTCGCTGCCCCTTATTTTTGTTCCGCTTGCGATTATAACAAGTTTGTTTCAAGTTTTCTCATAATGCTTAAGTCTAAGCGTGCAAGATATTATGCAAAAATGGACTCAAAGAGTTATTTTGGTGCAATTGCCCGTAATTCAATTAGGCCAGCATGACGCTTAGCAATATTATCAATGAGCTTTTGTGTGACTTGGTCGTAGCTCAATGAAGAGCGATTTTGCTCATTATTTTGGCTGTCACATGCATGCCCCTGAGCATCGCGATGCATGGACACAAAATCTGATAGACGCAACATTTGCATGCCCGCGTATCCGCAAGGATTGATCGCATTGAATGCCGACAAATCACAATCTAAATTGATTGCAATACCATGATAACTAAAGCCATGTTTAATTTTAAAGCCTAATGATGCCATTTTTCCCAGCATAATCTTATCATCGGGAGAGAATGTCGTAGACGCATCACTAGTCACCTGATTGGATATATCAGCATACAAGTAAACACCAGGCGCATCACGGCGAGAATGCGCACTGATATGAGTATTATCATCATTGATACTGTTCGAAGACGACGACGCCAAACATTCATTGATGACGTCTTCGATGGCTTGTTCAGCGTGAGAAACCAGATTACGCACACTCCAGTTCAAACTGTCCAAATCAAACAACCAGTAAATAACCAGTTGCCCATGACCATGCCAAGTTACTTGTCCACCGCGATCGGTTTTGATAATTGGTGTATCAGTACGCTGCAAGATATGCTCTTCTTTACCTGCTTGTCCAAGCGTATATACATCATTATGGTCTACAATCCATAATTCGTCAGGCGTACGCGTCCCTTGCTGTTTTTTTAAATCGATACGCGCGAGGGTACGTGATAGCATGGCATCGAGCGTCGGTACATAGTCAGCTGCTAAGATGGATTTACTAATCAGTGTGTCATTGAGTTGCTGTATTGGGTTTTGCATGAGAATGAAGGTCTTATTATTGTCAGATTTAGAAGTATGAATTACCGATATTCAGTGTAGCAGTTTTAAAGAGCAACGCCCAAAAATATCTCTTATCAGGTTATTTTTGATACTGTAAATGCGTATAGAATAATTGGAACAAAAGAGTGTAGTATCATTGGCTTATATACTGAGTGAATACTTGTTTGTCACAAACGCAGCAGTCAGTTTAATGTGCTGTTCATTGAGTATTCGATGCGCTACATTGAAGTATAATGAATAGGATCTCGGTAATATTGATAGGTTCAGAGGTTATCACTGATGGGGTGTTTTAACTTGGATAGTCCCTAGAAATAGGGCGTCTCTTACCCAATATAACGTATCAATGCCAATATATAACAAGGAAGATAAATGATTAGTACCGACCAAACAAGCCATGATCAGACATCGACCAATACTGATCTGATGCAGTACCAAGTGCCCGAAGTGCCGAGTATTGCCAAGACAATTGATGAGATGCACGCGCAATTTTCTCACTTAAAAACATTGAGTCGTACGCAGCCGATCAACGATTGGGTCACTCGTGAGACGCAACTCGACAATTTAGAAATCATGCTGAGCGACAATCAAGCAAGTTTTGCTAAAGCGATCAGCGCCGATTTTGGCTATCGTAGTGAATCAGAAACCCAGTTTGCCGAGTTATTTCCGAGCTTTACTGGAATCAGCCATGCCAAAAAACATGGCAAAAAATGGATGAAAGCGCAACGTGCGCCTATTTCAGCGTTATATAGACCTGCTCATAATGAGATTCAGCCGCAGCCATTGGGCGTGGTCGGTATCATGGTGCCGTGGAATTATCCATTATTTTTGGCAATAGGACCCATGATTGATGCGCTCACCGCAGGCAATCGCATCATGATTAAAATGAGTGAAGCTGCGCCGCAATTTGCCCAGACATTTGCGGATACGATTGCGCGTTATTTTTCATCAGACATGATTTGTGTGGTGTTGGGTGAGGTTGATATCGCTGCGGCGTTTAGTGAGCTGCCTTTTGACCATCTGCTTTATACAGGCTCTACAGCGGTCGGCAAAAAAGTGATGGCAGCAGCAGCACCTAATCTAACGCCAGTGACCCTTGAGCTTGGTGGTAAGTCACCTGTGATCGTCTTTGAGGATGCCAATTTGGAGGCGGTCGTCAATCGTGTGATGATGGGCAAAACCTTGAATGCTGGTCAAACTTGTATTGCACCAGATTATGTGTTGGTCCCGCGTCAGTATCACGAAACGTTTATCAGTTTAGCAAAAGAATGGATGGCGAAGCACTATCCCAATATTGAACATAACCCAGATTATTCTCGTATCATCAATGGTGCTCAGTTTAAGCGAGTCAAAGGCTATTTAAATGCGTTACCGAGTACTGAGATACATCCGCTGACGTCGGTTGAGGCAAATATTGAAACGCGTCTGATGCCGCCTGTTATCGTGAGCGAGCCTTCGTCTGATAGCGATGTGATGCAAGAAGAGATTTTTGCACCGATTTTGCCGCTCGTTCATTACGAAACGCTAGATGATGCCATTCAGTTTGTCAATTCACGCCCACGACCTCTGGCCCTATATGTCTTTGGTGAGAACCATAACGACATAGAAAAAGTACGCAATAATACTGTGTCTGGCGGTCTATGTATTAATGAGGTGATTATGCATGTGGCGCAGCATGACTTGCCGTTTGGCGGGGTTGGAGATTCTGGTACGGGTTCTTATCATGGCAAAGCTGGGTTTGAGCGTTTAAGCCATATGAAGCCTATCTTTGTACAAACCAAGCTTAATGGTTTGAACCTGTTGTTGCCTCCTTATGGTGGGTTATTCAAAAAAGCGATGGCGCTGTTTTTGAAGTAGCTGTTTTTAAGGTAACTGCTCCTTAAGCAACCGTCAAAACGACGATGATAAAGTAGCCATATCCAATCCATGGATCCATACACAATAGCATCTACGCAAGTCGGTGCTATTTTTTTTGTCAAAAATTCTATATTTACGAGCCACGACAGTTGATAATGAGTGTTCTATAAGTGTTACAGATCAAAATATGACCTTAACAACCAGTGAATAAGTATTTATTATCAACGTTATAAATCGCTAAATTTTGTCGATAAGCTTAAACAGTGTAGAAAAACACCTACATAAATAAGTAATAGAAACATGAATGAGCAATGAGGGTTTTGAGTCACAGTGAGAGTAGGCGAAGCACGACCAAAAGACTGTGACATTAATAGTCATTTTGCTACTGATATAAATAATAATAAATAGGACAGAGCATGCGTCAATGGATTGCATTAAGTGTACTGTGGATGAGCATGCTGTTACTGCCCATATCAGCGTCTGCCGCTTGTGAGTCGCCAATCAAATTTGGGGCACTTACGTGGGAGAGTGGCCAATTCATCTCTGGCGTGCTCAAATATATCGCTGAAGATGGCTATGATTGTACAATTGAGGAAGTGCCAGGCGCAGGCCCTGCGCTTGAGACTGCCTTGTCACAAGATGACATCCAAATCATCGGTGAACAGTGGGTAGGGCGCTCTCCAATTATGGAGCAAGCCATCGAAGAGAATAAAGTCGAGGTCATCGGTGACACGCTTAAAGGCGGCGCCACCCAAGGCTGGTATGTGCCTAAGTATGTCCTAGAAGAAAACCCTGGTTTGCGCAGCTACCAAGATCTGCCCAAATATGCTGAGTTATTTAAGGATCCTGAAAACCCAAGTAAATCCCGCTTCATGAACTGTCCTTCTGGTTGGACGTGTGAGATTTTCAATACCCGCCTGCTCAAAAACACGGGATTAGACAGTACATTCAACAATGCCCATCCTGGTACTGGTGCGGCACTTGATGCCGAGATTGCCTCTGCTTTTGAGCAGCATAAACCACTCCTATTTTATTATTGGCAGCCCACAGGGCTGATGGCAAAGTATGATTTTGCACCATTAGCGTTTCCTGCTCACAATGATGCTTGCTGGCAAGATTTATTGCGAGTAGATGGTACCGCTAATTGCGTCTCTGGGTTCCCTGTGTCACCTCTCGGCATCGCGGTCTCTACGCCATTCCTCGCAAGTAATCCTGAATTGGCAGAGGTGTTTAAACAAGTACAGTTTACCTCAGACGAGCTTAATGGCGCTATTTTGGAGATGAGCGAAAATAAGCGTAGCGGCGAAGAGCAAGCGTTAGTATTTTTACGTGAAAACCCAAACGTTTGGCAACAGTGGGTATCTGAAGAAGCGGCTACCAATCTTGCGAATAAGTTAGGTACTAGCGTGGATGGAGCCGCTAGTGTTGACAATGTAGCAACCAACAGTAATCTATTAGGTTTGTCTTCAAGTTTCCCTTCGTGGTCGCTTGAAACGCCACTGAACAATACGCTAGCAAATGTCGTCCAAAACTACGGTGATGTGTTTCGCACGATTAGTCACATGGCATTGACATATTTATTGCTACCTATTGAGCGCTTACTGACCGTCATTCCGCCATGGTTAATTATTGGACTGGTGACTATACTTGCATGGTTTGGCGTCCGCAAAATTTGGTTTGCGCTGGCATGCGGTGCAGGACTGTTTTTGATTGGCGCATTCGGATTATGGGGCGCATTGATTGATACTTTGGCGCTTCTAATTGTCTCTGTATTAGTCACAGTCGTCATTGGTATCCCTATCGGTATTGCCATGTCAGGCAGTCAGTTACTCCGCAGGATTGTGACGCCTATATTGGATGTGATGCAGACCATGCCAAGCTTTGTTTATCTGATACCAGTATTGATGTTGTTTGGTATTGGTAAAGTGCCTGCGTTGTTTGCCACCATTATCTATGCACTGCCACCGCTCATTCGTTTGACCATGCTCGGCATCACGCAAGTGAATCATGAAATGGTGGAGGCAGGGCGCTCATTCGGTAGCACGCATTTACAATTACTGATTTGGATAAAATTGCCACAAGCGTTACCGAGCATTATGGCAGGTATTAACCAAGCAGTGATGATGTCTCTTGCAATGGTAGTGCTGGCCTCTATGATTGGGGCGCCAGGTCTTGGCGAAGATGTATTACAATCGATACAAACGCTCAATATTGGTCAAGGCTTACAAGCAGGTACTGCCATTGTCATTGTAGCAATTATCATTGACCGTATCACTCAGGCATTCGGTCAAGGCAAGCGCGCGCGCCAAAAAACCATCGAAGCCGGCAGACGCCCAGTTGGTTAGGCACTTGATCAGTGGTAAAGACAATTCAGGTCAATAAGTTAAGTTACATTTGCAAAAACGATGCTCATAAAATAATACCAACAGCGAGAACAATGATGAACCATATCCAGCTCGAAAATATCAGTAAGATATATAACGCCACTAGCTCGCAAGCACAGTCTGCATTGGCGTTACTGGCAGAGGGTATGGATAGCATCAAAGTAAAAGAGCAAACAGGCTACTCAGTGGGACTTTATGATATCAATCTCGCGGTCAAAGCAGGCGAGCTACATTGCATCATGGGACTATCCGGTTCGGGTAAATCCACCTTAATACGTCATATCAATCGCTTGATTGATCCAACCAGTGGCAAGATATGGGTAGATACTTCTATCAACGCACATCATGCTACCAAAGAAACGGTGTCTGCAAACGGAACAAGCATTGTCAACGATCGTCAGCCCATGACGAGTACAAAAAAAACGCAGACAGATGCGCCAAACGTATCAGAAACTGAACGTTCGACCTCTGCTATCAACGTACTAGATTTTAATGATAAGGAGTTGCAACATTATCGCCAGCAAACTACCAGTATGGTTTTTCAGCATTTTGGCTTAGTACCGCATATGACAGTTATCCAAAACGTTGCTTACGGCTTACGAGTGCGCAAAATGAGTATTAAAGAGCGTCATGATGTGGCTCGGCATTGGCTCAATGAGGTTGGGTTGTCCAATTTAGAACGCAGTTATCCTGATGAGCTATCTGGAGGTATGCAGCAGCGTGTTGGTCTAGCACGCGCTCTGGCAACGGACAATCCAATTTTGTTGATGGATGAAGCGTTTTCTGCACTTGATCCGCTTATTCGTGCTCAGTTGCAAGACCAGTTGCTAGCGCTGCAAGAGCGACTAAACAAGACGATTGTCTTTATCACTCATGATATTGATGAAGCAATTAAAGTCGGTCAACGTATCAGCATATTAAATGGCGGACGTTTAATACAAACGGGCACACCGCAAGAGCTGCGTCTCAATCCAGCCGATGACTATGTCGCACAGTTTATGCATGTTAAAAACTAACCGTGGTCATTTCATACTTTTCATTCGGTACTGCGAGAATACTTGTATTAGATTTAACAATATTCATGCTTATCGAGCACCGATTATAAAAAACCTTGTCTTTGCCTCAATTTATCTCCATATAAGCATGTAGAGACAACAAGTATGCTTACTCTAGAGTAGTGATTTTTCTATATCACCACTATTACTACGTTGTTAAAAAAGTGTAGTGACCTCTTAATTACTATTAAAGTAAATTCCATTGTCAATGTATACTGTTAAGATGAGCTAATGCAAAAAAGCATGGGGTTTTTATCTTTGCAAAAGGTTCAATCTACTCTTTTTCGCTGATAACGTAAAAAGAGCATGAGTTATTATTTAATTCAGCCAATGGGCGTCAGACTTCGTAGAAGGGACATATTATGCCAAATAAACATATTCCAAATAAAGACCATAAGAAAGCTAATAAATTGGCTTCTGGCTCACCACGTGCGTCGTCTCGTTGGTTTAAAAATGCTAGTACGTTTGGCATGACGACCGTATTGAGTGCAGGCATATTAGTTGCTTGTGGTCAAATGAGCAATGCGGACAATAAAACGAGCAGTAGCGCTGGTAAGCAAACCAGTGCGACAAAAACTTCTCGTGATATGTTGCCCTCTGACATGCTTAAACAAATACAAGCGTTGCCGCAGCTGACAAAAGGGCTGGGCGATACAGGCGCTGATGTGATAGATCCTAACAAACCAACCTTGGTGAAGTTTTGGGCAAGTTGGTGTCCGCTTTGCTTAGGCACGTTGGCAGAAACGGAAGAGTGGCGTACTGACCCTAAGTTCGCTGATCTCAACGTGATTACTGTAGCAAGTCCGGGTCATTTGAACGAAAAAGAGGACACTGACTTTAGTACTTGGTATGCAGGCGTTCAAGCGGATTATCCAAAACTGCCTGTATTGTCCGATCCTTCAGGTGATTTGATTGGCAAACTTGGCGTGCAGGTGTATCCAAGTTGGGCCATACTTGATAAAAAAGGTAACTTAGTTCATTTGGTTAAAGGCAATCTCACGGCAGAGCAAGCCTATGCGCTGGCTGAAAATGCTGGTAACGATTTTGCTGAGCTCAAAGCAGGTACTGCAAAACCTGCCAACGCACAAGCATTGGACAACAACAGCAAGATCGAAACCATCAAGCAAAAAGATGGGGTCTACTATAATGATAAAGGCAAGGCGATTAATACGCGCTCAATTTATCTGGCAGGTGGTTGCTTCTGGGGTATAGAAGCTTATATGGAGCGGGTTGATGGTGTTGTAGATGCCGTGTCAGGTTATGCAAATGGTGACACAGCCAATCCAAGCTATGAGCAAGTGATTCGAGGTTCAGGACATGCCGAAACCGTCAAAGTGACTTATGATGCGGATAAAATCGACTTAGATACGGTCTTAAAATATTACTTCCGTGTCGTTGATCCAACCAGCGTCAATAAGCAAGGCAATGATCGCGGCGTTCAGTATCGCTCTGGCGTTTATTACACCGATAAAGCGGATAAAGCGGTTATCGATGCGGCGCTCAAACGAGTGCAGAGTCAATACAAACAAAAAGTCGTGGTCGAAAATGAAGCCTTAGACAATTTTTATTTGGCGGAAGCGTATCATCAGGACTATTTGGCAAAAAATCCCAATGGCTATTGTCACGTTGACTTGAGTTTGGCAGATGACAAACCTGCAGGTACGGCCTCTACCAAACTTGCTCCTGCCAATACAGTGGCTGAAGTACTAGATCCTAAGCGTTATGCTGGGTTCGACAAAGGCGCTCTAAAGAACACATTGACGAAAGCGCAGTATAATATTACTCAGGATGCAGGAACCGAACGAGCATTCAGTCATGAATATGATGAATTGTTTGCGCCTGGGATTTATGTTGATGTGGTAAGCGGTGAGCCATTGTTCTTATCCACTGATAAGTACCAATCTGGTTGTGGCTGGCCGAGCTTTACTAAGCCGATTGACATGCAAGTCATCACTCAGCATGAAGACAAAGCATTTAACATGGTGCGCACTGAGGTTCGCTCTCGAGTCGCGGATTCGCATCTTGGTCACGTATTCCCCGATGGTCCAAAAGATCGCGGCGGCTTGCGTTATTGCATCAATGGTGGTGCATTGCAATTTATTCCCGTCAATGTGATGCCCCAATCAGGCTATGCACCATTGGTCAAACTGGTAAAATCATAATAGCTTTGCAACAGTATTATTCATAAAAAAGACGCTAGGAGTTCTCTTAGCGTCTTTTTTATGGGAAATCTCTTATGGTAGTTGGCAAAAATAGTAAACAAGCGTAGTAATTTTGCTGCGATTAATCGTGAACTCTGAAATAAGCGACAAACTTCGTTATACTTAACGGTTTATCGAGTGCTGATTGTTTGTGCGCTTTTTTCATCGTTCTATTATGTCGCTTTAAGTATCAGGTGACGTTTATTTCTTATTCTTGCTTTTGTTTTTAAGGCCATAGTATGACCGTTACCTATGCACCTATTATTACCTCGTTACTTGATAACGATTTGTATAAATTTACCATGCTACAAGCCATGCTGCATCAATTCCCACAAACGCATGGCGTCTACCGTTTCCGTTGCCGCAATAATAAAGAAGCGCTCTATCCATTGGCTGATATCAAAGAGCAGCTTGAAAAACAATTAGACAGTTTATGTGAGTTGCGCTTTTTAGAAGATGAGCTGGAGTATCTGCGCAGTCTGCGTTTTATGCGCTCAGATTTCGTAGATTATCTTGAATTATTTAAACTCAAGCGTCGTTTTATCACTGTCAGCACAGATAGCGAAGGTCGTTTGTTTATCGATATTGAAGGCCCGATGATTCAGGCGATGTTCTTTGAAGTCTTTGTACTGGCGATTGTTAATGAGCTTTATTTTAGTGCTTTATCAAATGACAGTGTGATTGAAGAAGGTCAGCGCAGGCTGGATGAAAAAGTTGCACTAATGCATCATTATGCAGCAGAACAAGCCAAAGGTGATCGTAATAGACCGCCATTCATTGTTGCTGATTTTGGTACTCGCAGACGCTTTAGTAAAGCGTGGCAAGCGCATGTGGTTGAGACAATACACAAAGCTGAACCGAAGATAGTTGGCGGTACTTCTAACGTCTATTTGGCAAAACAGCTTGGTATGACACCAATCGGTACGATGGCGCATGAGTTTATGCAGGCATTTCAGGCATTAGATGTGCGTTTGCGTGATTCACAAAAAGCGGCACTCGAAGCGTGGGTACATGAGTATCGTGGTGATTTGGGCATTGCTTTGACGGATGTCGTTGGAATGGATGCGTTTTTACGAGATTTTGATTTGTATTTTGCCAAGCTGTTTGATGGGCTGCGTCATGATAGTGGCGATCCCTACGTGTGGGGTGATAAAGCCATTGCCCACTATGAAAAACTCAAGATAGATCCCAAAACCAAGATTCTTACCTTTAGTGATGGTTTGAACCTTGAAAAAGCATGGGAGCTGCATCAATACTTCCAAGGTCGTATCAAGACCAGCTTTGGTATCGGCACCAATCTGACCAATGATATGGGCATCACACCGATTAATATCGTGCTTAAGCTGGTTGAGTGCAATGGGCAACCAGTCGCCAAGCTGTCTGATAGCCCTGGCAAGACCATGATCAATAATGACACGTATCTTGCCTATTTGCGCCAAGTTTTTGAGGTTGATGAGCTAGAATAGCGTGTTTAACGGTCGTTATTTTCTGTCTTGTTTTCTTCGGCGAACGCGGCGTCCAAGGCTTGCTGTACGGCATTGATACGCGTTTCACAAACGCGATAAGCCGCAATAGATTCTTCGACGGTAGTCATCAGATTGTCAATATCAGGCTCGTCTTGTTGCTGTAGCTCAGTGGCATTGGTTTTTAAAATATCGTAAGCCGCCTTAAAGGTTTTTGGGGCGGCTTTTTTGCGTTTGCGAGTAGGGGTAGTCATAATCTGTCCTGATGTTCAAAATTAAGGTTAAGTAATTAGTATTAAGTAAAAAAACTGACTCTAAATATCGCAAAGTCATTATTTTTAGTGATATTTGGTAATCAGCTTTTTATGTAGCTTTTACATCCATGATCTGTGCTTTTGCTTTGCCATCCTTCAAGACAATGTGTACCATTTGTTCAGTATGAAGCTGAGTACGACTGGTGAGTATCTGTTTGTCTTTTTCATCTGTAAGTAAGGTGTAGCCTTGCTTAAGTATGCGGGAAGGGCGATGTAGTAGCACAATGTCCCGCAGATGCTCGCTGTCTCGCTGCGCTTGTATCAGCTGCTGCTGAGTACGGTGCATGATGGCCTTGTGCTGATTGTTACTGTAAGTAGAAGCAATGGATAACTGCTGGTAAGCCGCGGCTTGAATCTGGGTATTTAATTCAGCAGTTTGTCTTGCCGCTTGTTTTACTTGGCGCTGAGCACTTTGCTGAATGCTGCGCCACGCATAGTCACTGTCTTTTTGTAGAGCAGTTAGTTGCCCTGTGGTTTGCGTTTGTATTTGGCTTAATTGACGCTCTGCTCGCTGTTCCGCCATATTGAGTTGACGCTGGGCAGCTTGTTTGATCTGTGCTTGATATTGCAGCGTCTGAGTGATCAACTGTGCTAGGTGGCTGCTAATGGCAGCGATGACTTTTGAGGGCGTATCAAAGCTTGTATGAGCAACTTCATCTAAGATGACTTTGTCGCGTTCATGACCAATCCCTACCCAGACAGGAACTGGCTGCTCAGCCACCAAAGCGGCAAGCTCATAATCATTCAAATACGCCAAATCACCGACCGCACCGCCACCACGAATAATGACTAACAAATCAGGCAAGCGTCCGTACGTGTCTTGAAATTGCTGCTGGGCACTGACGATGGCTTGGCGTATTTCAGCAGGGGCATGATTGCCTTGAAAGGTCGCGTGATGGTAGTGAAAATGACAAGCGCCTGCCTCGGCTAAGCGATCGGCGTCCGCTTGAAAATCTCCTAATCCAGCGGCTTTTTCAGGCGCGATGACCAGCACGTGTTCGATATCAAAGGGAGCAGGGAGTTGCTGATTGAGGGTCAGTAACCCTTCACCTGTTAAGCGATCAACCATCTGGGCATATTGACGTGCCAAATCGCCTAATGTATAGCTAGGATCAATGTCTTCGATTGTGAGTGAGAAGCCATATTGGGCATGAAAGCCAGCTGCGACTTTAAGCAAAACAGTCAAATCGCGATCAAGTGGCATACCCGTCGCCCGCTCAAACTTGGCCAAAACACGCGCCGCTTTAAAGCGCCACAGATTGCCACGGCAGCTGGCTACGACTTTGCCATCGTCATCTTTTTCTGCTAATTCAAAATAATAATGACCGCCTTTACTCGACAGATTGCGAATCTCTGCTTTTACCCAGACACGGTGGTCAAAGGTTTGTTTGATAACCATGTCAACAGCGGTCAAATAGTCACTTAACCGCAATACTGTATTTTCTAGATGGTCTTCTTGCTCTGCCAATTCGGCTTCCAAGGTCGCCAAGTCTTTGGCAGGGGTTAATACTTGAGCATGTTTGAGATTTGAAAGTTTGGGTTTGCGCATAATATTAGACCAAAATGAGAAGAGCGTAGATGTGAGCCAAAATATGAAAGCTCTAAGTAGGGTATAGTTAATTTTTTATCAAGCGGACTCGATCAGTCTACTATTTTTAGTATTTTCACTTTTCTTCTGTATACCGGAGCTATAGTAAACTGATCATAGTTTAACGCAAAAGTACGGACACAAAAAGTAAAGCCAACAAGCGGCAATAAAATTCATGCAAACTTGCTGGCAATAGGTAAGTTTATCGTCATTCAACAAAGACAATGCGAAACATATGTCCTAGCAAAAATGTCGTCTTGATGTCTTAGTCTCAGAGATGATCTAAGGCGTTATCTGAAAAATGAGACAACGGATATATTTTATTGGCAACGGAAATTGATGGTGTACTCATAATCATCTTTACGTGATAAGTCTGGTGTGCCAGTACCAAAAATGGACCCAACAACCGCGCCAACTTGACCGACCATACGTCCAGTGCGCTCATCTAAAATCCCGTTATATTTGACGGTGTCATTGACAATAATGACTTGTTTGCTTCGACAGGTTTTTTGTGCATTATCAATCGCATTTTGTTGTGCTTTGACTTTAGTATCTGCGATGCCAGTGGTTTCATAAACCGAGTTGGCACGCTGAATAACGGGAGATGAAGGCGTACTTTGGCAAGCACTCAAAGCAAGTGCAGCGGCTAAAGTGGCCGTCAATGTAACGGTTTTGTTCAAAGTATTCATAAATGATTCCTAATTTCTGTCAGTTGACTATCAAAGTTAAGCAGGTGTGGTGGGTTGCTCAATATAGATTATAAATCTAACTCATTCTTATCTTGGGTGTCTAGACTGTTATTGTGTGGCATGACCACTGCATATTTTATCTTTTATATTATGACTAGGTTAAGTTTAAAGGTATGTAAAACGTGCTGATACTGCCACTATTGATAGACTTTATTTGTCGCTATCTATCAAAAATTGACACAAGCTGCACGCTGACACAGCAAATCACTTGAAATAAAAACCATATCTAGGATAATTGGTCTATTCATTCTTAACGAGTAAGCAATTTTATGCAATTGATTCCTGCTCCTGCTGGCGTGCTCGAAGTCGACGCACTGTGGCAACAAAACAATCCTAATGACCCTAACACGGATACCGTGGCGTTACTTTGTCATCCTAATCCATTATTCGATGGGACGATGAACAATAAAGTGGTGACGACTATGTACCGCTTTGCCCGTGATAGTGGGATGCATGTGGTACGTTTCAACTTTCGAGGCGTGGGTCAATCAACGGGCGAGCACGATTACGCGGAAGGTGAAGTGGTAGATGCGATGACCGTGTTACAATGGATTGCCGAACAAACCAATGCTCGTAAGTTATGGCTTGGCGGGTTTTCTTTTGGTGGCTATGTGACAGCGCGTGTGGCTGAGCAAGTAATTGAGGCCTCTCACATCTGGGGCGTAAGCGATTTTGAAATTGTTAATATTGCCCTGATTGCACCCTCTATCGAAAAAAATGAGAGTAGCGATATACGTTTGCCAGTTGATAAGACGTTTGAGATTTATGGTAATGCAGATGAAGTCATTGATCCCAAAAACATGCAGGCATTTGCTGATCATTTAGGAATTGAGGTCAGCGTCGTGGATGGCGCAGGTCACTTTTTTCATGGTCGCCTATCAGAGCTCAAAGGTTTGTTAGAAAAACACAGCTTTGGTAGTGAGATGTAGTTTTTCTCATTCGTCTTAGCGTATAGTCGTTTTATTTCATAAAGTTTTTGATGGCTTTGTCTTGATGTGATGAAGCCGAAACACGTTAGTACTTTCATATTCATTTTATCCAACGATGAGTCGTATTATGAGTTTATCTCCATTGCAACGTTACGAGCAAGCCGTCAGTACGGACGATTTTACTCAAGATGAACAGCAATTTAAGGCCATGAGCTACCTTGATGAGATTTATCATCAGCTCATCAATACTGCGCCGCAAAAAAAAGGCTTTTTTAGCTTCCTAAAGTCCAAGCCGACCGCACCAAAGGGTTTGTATATGTGGGGCGGTGTGGGCCGCGGTAAAACATGGATGATGGACATGTTTTACGATTCTTTGACTATTGATCGTAAGATGCGCCTGCATTTTCATCATTTTATGAAGCGTGTGCATCAAGAGCTACATAAGCTACAAGGTGAGAGTGACCCGTTAGAAAAAGTCGCAGATATTATTCATGCAGAAGCCGTCATCATTTGTTTTGATGAATTTTTTGTATCTAATGTCTCTGACGCTATGATTTTGGGCGATCTATTTACCATGCTATTCAATCGTGGTATCACATTGGTTGCCACTTCAAACATTGAGCCGTCAGGGCTTTATAAAGATGGGCTGCATCGTGACCGTTTTTTGCCAGCCATTGCCGAAGTTGAGCGTCATACGACAGTGATGAATATCGACTCTGGTATTGACTATCGCTTACGTGTGCTGCAACAAGCAGAACTTTATGAGTCGCCTTTGACCAAGGCAAACCATCACTGGCTTGCCAACCGTTTTGCCAGTTTGTCTAATAACCAAAAAATCAGTCATGCTCCGATTACGATTAATGGCCGTGAAATTAAGATTAACGCGCGTACTGAAGACATCTTATTTTGCGATTTCCGTCATCTATGTATGGAGCCGCGTTCAGCCTCTGATTTTATTGAAATCGCTAAGCAGTTCAACACCGTCTTAGTCAATTCAGTACCAGCATTAGATGATGATTTGCGTGATCCGACGCGTCGTTTTATTTACCTTGTGGACGAGTTCTATGATCGCCGCGTAAAACTCTTGGTTCGAGCAGAGCAGTCGATTTTAAATCTATATCAAGGTGAGAAGCTGGCATTTGAGATTGAGCGTACGCGTTCACGTTTGCTTGAAATGCAGTCAGAAGATTATTTACGGATGGCGCACCGCGTCGAAGACGGCGCCTAATAGGGATCTTTTAAACCCTTTGATAAAACTGAGTGTCTATGATGCGTTCAGTTTTAGCTTTTTTTGATAAAAATGTATACGCTGACAAAAATTAACGTATAAAAGAATGAATGTATTAACACAAATAGAAATAGATAATAATAAATAAGGAATGACAATGACCGAATCTAATAATGATGATAATGCAAAAAATGATAAAAAATTGGCCGTTAAGAACGTCACAGCTACTGATTCACCATTGGCTGCTGAGACGCTGATTGGTTGGATCAATTCAAGACGCAGTATGGGCAACTTAGATGCGCCAGCACCGACGCGCGCCCAGATCGAAGCGGCAATCGAATGTGCTGCCACCGCGCCAGATCACAAAAAGTTGAACCCATGGCGTTTTATAGTGACGCAGGGCGAGGCTCGTAATCAATTAGGGCACGCATTGCTTGAAGCTGCTCAAGAAAAAGCGGAACAAGAGGGTGAGGTGTTGTCTGAAAAAGACATTAAAAAAACCCAAAGTATGCCACTGCGAGCGCCTCTTATCATTACGGTGGTCACTAAAATACAAGCGCATAAAAAAGTTCCTCCCTTCGAGCAGATGTTAAGTGCGGGTGCTGCTGTCCAAAACCTTATTTTGGCACTAAAAGCACAAGGTTTTAGTACTGTATGGCGTACTGGACTACTATGTAACGAGCCTGCTGTGAAAGCTTATTTTGATGTTGGGTCAGATGATTATGTGACGGCTTTTGTTTATACTGGTACCAGCCCAAAAAATGCACCCACACGTAAACCCATTGATATCGAGCCATTGGTACGATTTGAGTCATAATATAGCTAAGCGCTGTCTACTAAGTAAAATTACCTTCTAACAAGACAGTCAGCCGCAGTAGCCAAACTTGGTAGGCACATAATGATACATTTTATGAATAATCAGTCAGTCAATATGGATAAAAGAACATGACCAGCCCAAATGATAGCAATAAAAACATTGGCAACGATGACAATAACACAGAGAAGAGCACACCTGATAAGCAAAACAGTTTGTTACTAGGTATCATCGAACGTGCGACCAAATCCGGTCTTGGTCGTAAAAAACTGAACCCTAGTGCGGTCGAATCAGCAGTGGCAAAAAACATGGCAGAGATTCACAGCAACCCTACTAAGCTGCGATTGGCCTTTTTAGGTGGCGGAAGTTTTGGTACGGCAATGGCGAACTTGGCCGCACGAAATGGCTGTGATACCACACTGTGGGTGCGCAATAAGCGTACCGTGAAGGCAATGATAAAAACTCAGACCAACAAAAAATACTTGCCAGGTTATAAGCTAGATGACCGTCTAAAATATAGTCATGACTTGGCAGCAACGGTAAAAGACAAGGACATTGTTTTTATCGCTATACCAGGTTTGGCCTTCAGAGAAACCTTAAAAAATATTGCCCCATTTATTAGTGGTCAATCTATCGTCTCATTAACGAAAGGCATGGAAAAGGACACGTTTGCCTTAATGAGCGATATCATCAAGGATGAGCTACCAGAAGTGAATTTTGGCGTGATGTCAGGGCCAAATTTGGCCATAGAAATTATGAAAAATATGCCTTCTGCGACGGTCATTGCTAGTGAGTCTGAACCGTTACGTCATGCGGTACAAGCAGCGCTGCACAGTGCATTTTTTAGAGTTTTTGCCAGCGATGATGTCAAAGGCGTTGAGCTTGGTGGTGCACTCAAAAACATTTACGCGATTGCGATGGGAATGGCGGCGGCCTATGATGTTGGCGAAAATACCAAAGCGATGATACTGACACGTGCTTTGGCAGAAATGAGTCGTTTCGGTGTCGAAGCAGGTGCAAACCCACTCACTTTTTTAGGGTTGTCAGGGGTTGGTGATTTATATGCCACTTGTAGCTCAGAATTGAGTCGCAATTATCGCATTGGTACGATGCTCGGTCGTGGCATGAACATAGACGCTGCTGTCAAAAAACTTGGTCAAACAGCTGAGGGTGTTAATACCATTCAGCAGGTACACGAAAAAGCGACCAAAGAAGGCATCTATATGCCTATTACTCACGCTCTGTATGCGGTCATTTATGAAGATAAAGCGGCTCTAGGGGTTGCTCTACATTTGATGGAAGCTGGTTTCCGCAGTGATGTTGAATTCGTCATGGCGCATGACCATAGTAATGCGGCACTGACTGCCCATATGAAAACATCGAGTAGTAGCGCTGAAAATAATAAGGACGACACTGACCATAAGTAAAGCCATTGCGATTAATGCTGCATCATCTGATTTCATCATGCAGCAATAAAATCAAATTAAGCTATGCCTTGTACCCAAAAATATCTAACAAGGACTGTCATGAAAATTATACTAGTACGTCATGGTCAAGCAGAAGATGAAACACGTCCTGATAGCGCCCGTCAGCTGACTGAATTTGGACGTAAGCAAGCCGCCCAAACCGCAGAATACGTGACAACTCATTATCACCCTGATCGTTTTGTTGTAAGCCCTTATGATAGAGCGCAGCAAACACTGGCTGAATTCCAAGCAAGAGCGCCAAAAGTGCCGTCAACAACACAGAATAATATTACGCCTTCTGATGATGCGCGCCAAGCTTTAATAGATATCGGTAATATCGAAGCGGATTGTCTTGTGGTGGTCTGCCATATGTCCATCGTTGCCTACATTGCTGGATTACTGACAGGAGATTATCCTGAGTCATTTTCTCTGGCAGAAGCGCGCGTGTTCGAAATGGACTTTGTCATGAGCGGTATGGCAAAAGAGATCGACCGCTTTGTTCCTGATCAGCCTTATTGATAATAGCCCTTCTATCATTGCTTCAATAATTAAGGACACGCTTAGTGTTACATGTTTGGTTACGAGCGCAGCATAGCCCACTAGCTGTATGGCATGAAGATGCACAACAATGGCAAACAGTCGATGGGTGGCAACAGCTACAAGCGCTCTATGGTAGTCATAAAAACAATGCTCACAAAACATTGTGCTTGTATTTCCCTTCAAGCCATCTATTACAAGTCGATACGGAGTTTACGGCTGCCCAACTTAAACAACTGGGCATTAGTGGTAAGCAGTATCTATTTGAAGAGATGTCATTGACCCCAGTTGAACAATTGGCCATTCGACAAATCAGTCATGCCGATCGTCATCAACTTTATGCGTTGTCACAAAATGATATCGAGTCGTGGCAGCAAAGTACCAAACTTGCTGGTATGACCATCACAGCGCTACTGCCTGATTTTTTATTGCTGCCAACGCCAGAAGAGGGGGCAGGACAGCAAGTGACGTTATATCAAGACACTCAAACCATGCTACTGCGTCAATCTTTACGTCAAGGTATGGCGGTCAGCTATTTGCCATTGATTTTTGAGCGTTTCCCGCATCTTAGTGAAGTCAACGTATTATCGCCCATAGCGTCTTTTGAAGACACGTCAACGCTCTTCAACAGTAATCCTCTTACGGATACATTTGGTGACTCTATTGCATCTCATGACATTGGACTGCAAAAGTCGTCAACGCCAACATCGTCCATGCCAACTGATTTTATGGCACAAACCTTAGCAACGATCACTGAGCATCAATTGTTATTGACCACACTGACAACGACGCCAAAACCCATTGAGAACCCTGATCGTCATGCGCTAAATTTCTTCATCAAGTCCACAGATTCACAATTGTCACCTTATTTGCGCGTGGCTATGATGGTCGCGCTGAGTGCATTGGTACTACAGATGGCGACGGATGGTGTGCAATGGTATCAATATAATAATGCAGCTATCGCAACCAAGAGTGAGATTGCTAAGCAGTACCAATCGTGGTTTGCTGATGAGCCTTTGAGCACTCGTACAAAGCTACAAGTACAATTGCAACCAAAATTGCGTAGTGACAGCCAAGCGCCTGATTCGCACATGGCTGCATTGGCTCGCATATCACCTCTTATCAAACAGTCTTCCTTGCATGCACAAGCACTGGTGATGCAGCCTTCATCACTCAGCTTTACCTTGATAGCGCCTGACCGTACTAGTTTGGATACATTTACAAGCACACTGACGGCACAAGGGTTAAGCGCCAAGCTTGCGCAAGTGAGCGGCAATGAGCAAGGGCAGTTTAGTGGTCAAATCACGGTAAGCGTGATAGAAAATAACGATACGCAAGCAAATACGGCGGCATCATAATCTCTATTAGCCATGGCAAACAAGGTCAAACAATGAAAAGATTACTACGCCGTAGCAAACGTCATAACGTCAATCCTGCATTCAGTAGCAGTATAGAAACGCATGCATTATCAAAGCGCATTAATAACTTTCAAAATGTTTTGTCAACGCGCTGGCAGTCATTATCTCCACGTGATCAGTTGGCATTAATCATATTGTCTACATTTTTATTATTATTTGTGGGTGGCTATGGCGGTTATAGCATTCACCAAGCGGCAAGTGATAGCAAGAGTGGCTATCAGGAGGAGGTGGCTGATTATTTTTGGCTGCGCGCACAAGCTGGTAATATCGATAGCAATACAATGCAGGCCAACACGCCTGATGGTGAGGCATTGCCACCTGCTAATAGTGTGAGTACAGTGCTAAATAGTGCTGGTATTACAAACGCTCAAGTAGTGGCAGCTGGCGATGCTGTTCAATTGAGCTTTACTCATGGCAGTCAAGCAGTGGTTAGTACAGCACTTGGTAAGCTTGAGCAGCAAGGTTGGCAGTTCACTCAATTATCCATGCAACAAGATCCCGCTAATAAGTCCATTCAGGTACAAGCAACAGTTGCCCTATAAACGGCTGTCTCTCTAGCCTTTTCCTATAGTCAATCCAATATAAAACCAAAGCAGTGCTGCCAACGTCATTTTTTCTTGCTTGCTATGCCTTCGCAGACAGAGGCTACAAAAATATGTCGTTGGCAATACATGATCATTGTTGTGCCTTTTTTATTTAGGATTAACTATACAATGATATCCTACTGTGATGGCTGATAACCGAAGCTGTTTAGCGCTTATTACTCGCATAGTTGCTGATATTGAAAAACCACTGCTCTGACACAATCAAATAATGATTAGTCACTGTCAGATAGGGATAATTACAATGAATCATTCTTCTGAGCGCAAACCTGATGATGCTGTACGTCAAAAAACTCGTACTGCTGACCACCATTACCATGATTCTGTTGATACAATGTCTGATCACAATATTGCCCAACGAGGAAAACACAGCATGATGAGCGACAATAAGCGCCGTTCTTTAATCACTTATAATCACGTTACTTATTTTTTGTATGTCATCAGCTATTTTACGGCAGGTTTGCTTTGGATTGTGCCGATTGTCATGAACTATGTGAAGCGCCATGATGCAGAGGGGTCCTGGCTTGCCACGCATTTCGATTGGCAAATCAAAACCTTTTGGTACAGTATCGTCTGGTTTTTCTTAGGCATTATTATTATTGTGTTTGCTTTGGGCGGTGTAGGTGTGAGTGTATTGGCAGACAGTGGAAACATTGCTATTGGTTCTGTGCTCTTGGCTGCTTTTGGTCTTCTTATTATGACCTTTACCTTTATTTGGCATCTTTATCGCGTCATTCGAGGGTGGATCGCATTAACGGATAATCGTCCTGTGCCTTAGGTCTCATCCAAAACTCATTGAATAGCAATCACGTTTAGTGACTACTCCTAATTAATTAGTAATAATTGATTTATGGATTGCTAAGAGGTAAATCTGAAAAATTAGCGCATGAAACTTTGCTCTTATTTCTGTTAAGCTGATATAATCGCAGCGCTTGATTTTATCAGCACTTTCCATCCACTATGTCTTTCGAGCAGGGTCTGTCATTACTATGTCTTATGCCTTACTTCGCCCTTTTTTGTTTAATATGGATCCAGAACATGCCCATGAGATGACTTTGTCTTTATTAGACAAAGCTCATAAAGCCCGTGTCTTAGGGCTGGTATATGGTCAATCAATGCAACCAACCGATTGTATGGGGTTGCAGTTTTCGAATCCAGTTGGCTTAGCGGCAGGACTGGACAAAAATGGTGATTACATTGATGCCCTTGCGGAACTGGGATTTGGTTTTATAGAAGTCGGTACGGTTACGCCGCGTCCTCAAGTAGGGAATGATAAGCCGAGATTGTTCAGAATAAAACAAGCCGATGCTATCATCAATCGTATGGGGTTTAATAACCAAGGTATCGATTATCTGGTCGAAAATGTCAAACGCTGTAAATATAAAGGCAATATTGGCATCAATATTGGCAAGAACGCCGATACACCAGTAGAGCAAGCAGCAGATGATTATGTTTATTGTTTAGAACGCGCTTATCCGCATGCTTCTTATATCACGGTGAATATCTCTTCTCCCAACACGAAGAATTTACGCGATCTGCAAAGTGGAGATGCTTTAACTCAGCTATTGGATACGATTAAAAATCGTCACAGTCAGCTGGCAACCGAATACGGCTTTTATGTGCCTTTAGTACTCAAAGTTGCACCTGATCTAGAGCCTATGCAAGTCGATTACATCTCACAGCAGTTACTAGATTTCGAAATAGACGGTTTGATTGCGACCAATACGACGTTGAGCCGTGTGGGGGTTGAAGATTTACAAGATGGTGATCAAATGGGTGGATTATCAGGTCGACCAGTGAGCCACATTAGTACCCAGATTTTACAACAGTTCTCTGATCAGTTGGGTGATAAAGTCACGTTGATCGGTGTTGGCGGTATTGATAGTGGTGCCAAAGCCGTCAAAAAAATAGAGGCAGGTGCAGATATGATACAGCTTTATACAGGGCTTATTTATCGTGGCCCTGGGCTGGTACAATCCTGTATTCAAGCAATCGGTGGCTATTACGACGCTATGGAAGGTTAGAGTGAAATTAAGACCTCGCTATTTACTTGAAAATACTGGCTCTTGAAAGCGCTTTTAACCATCTATGACGTTATAGAACCTGAACAAACCCCAACAAACATGAATAAAGTATGAGGCGTAACACATGAGTGGTCTAGATATCGTGATTGCTGTTGTTGTCTTGATTGGCTTATGGCGCGGCTTTCAAGTAGGACTGATTAAAACAGCCGTTGGTTTGGCAGGCTGGTTTATCGCCTTTATTGCTGCTACGCGTTTAGCAAGTGCGGTGTCGCCTCAATTATCAGGAGTCGTGCAAAACCCTGTGTTACAGTTGGCGCTGGCATTTTTACTAGTGGTAATTATCATATTGGCCATCATGCATTTGGTCGCGTTTGTGTTTTCAGGTGTGCTAAAAACCTTGCGGCTGGGCATTTTTGATAAAATGGCAGGCGGCGTATTGGGTGCTGCCAAAAACGTGCTGATGATATTGGTTGTCCTTAGTGTCAGTGCGCCCTTATTGGTACAAATGCCGCAATGGCAAACTTCAGTTCTTGCGCCTGAGTTATTACCTTATGCACCGATGGGCAGAGAGCTTGTGTCAAATGTGTTTGGTATGGCTTGGGATCAAATCAACCAGTCATAATTGTTATACTTCGAATTTTCGTCCTCATGAGTCAAATACTCATACCTTATGGTTTCAGCTTTTTATAGCCTCTATAACATCAACCTCGTCTTTGTAACCTATCCTTGATAAAAAATTATTTGATAGCATTTAGGCTACATAAATGACGATAGATAAAGTATCGATAGCTCATTTTTCTAACAATCAAAGATATATATACTTTTTAAACGTTTAACATCATCAGGTCAGCGGTGACTGACAGCTCAAATGTTTACTAGCGTGCTGTCAAAAATTACCGTTATTGTAATACTAATGTATGGGTCAAAATAGGATATAACTATGTGTGGAGTCATTGGGGTTGCAGCTCATGAGCCAGTCAATCAGATTCTTTATGATGGTTTAACGATGCTACAGCATCGCGGCCAAGACGCAGCAGGTATCGTTACTTTGCAGGATGGACGACTTTATCTACGTAAAGAAAATGGTATGGTTCGTGACGTCTTCATGAATCATCATATGATGAAATTGGTTGGTAAGTTTGGTATCGGTCATGTACGTTATCCAACCGCGGGTACGTCTAGTAGTGCTGAAGCTCAGCCATTTTATGTTAACTCGCCTTATGGCATCACGCTTGCTCACAATGGTAACTTGACCAACGCTGAGAGCTTGGCTAAATCACTGTATATTGAAGATCGTCGCCATCTCAATACTGACTCAGATTCTGAAGTATTACTAAACGTACTTGCTCATGAAATGCAAAATTTGGGTAAAACCAATCCAACAGCTGATGATATTTTTGAAGCAGTAAAAGCTGTCTATAGTCGCTGTGAAGGCGCTTATGGAGTAGTGGCTTTGATTACCGGTCATGGCTTATTGGCTTTTCGTGACCCGAATGGTATTCGTCCGCTTATCTTTGGTAAACGTATGGCAGAAAATGGTGGCACTGAGTATATGGTTGCCTCAGAATCAGTCGCATTGACAGGTTCAGGCTTTAGCATTATTCGTGATGTGAAGCCAGGGGAAGCCATTTTTATCGATTTAGACCATAAGCTTCATACGCATCAATGTGTAGAGCCAAAAGAATACACACCTTGTATCTTCGAATATGTTTATTTTGCTCGTCCAGATTCAATCATGGACAATATCTCTGTCTATAAGTCACGCCTACGCATGGGTGAAAAACTGGCAGATAAAATTTTGGCTGAATGGGGTGAAGATCACGATATCGATGTCGTCATTCCTATTCCAGATACGTCGCGCACTTCTGCGATGGAGTTGGCGCTGAAGATGAATGTTAAATACCGTGAAGGGTTTATGAAAAACCGCTATATCGGTCGTACGTTTATCATGCCAGGCCAACAGCAACGCAAAAAGTCGGTTCGTCAAAAGCTCAGTGCGGTACCGTTAGAATTCAAAGGTAAAAACGTACTGTTGGTAGATGATTCTATCGTTCGTGGTACGACGTGTCATGAGATTATTCAAATGGCTCGAGACGCGGGTGCTAATAAAGTATTCTTTGCAAGTGCAGCGCCACCAGTAAAATACCCAAATGTCTATGGTATTGATATGCCTGTGCGTAGTGAGCTGATTGCGTCAGGTCATACCACAGAAGAGGTACGAGACATTATTGGTGCTGATCGTCTAATTTTCCAAGACTTAGACGATTTGATTGATGCCGTCAAAGACACCAAGCACAGTAGAGTTGAAGGCTTTGATTGTGCCGTCTTTAATGGTTGTTATATCACGGGTCAAATCAATGAAGCCTACCTTGATCATCTACAAAAACAGCGTAGTGATACTGCCAAGACAGGTAAAAAAGGCGTACAAATAGTCGCTGATACACCAGTCGATATGACAGGTGTTGAAGAGATGTAAATAGTTCTAGCTAGAAAATAATTCCAAAAAAAGGCTGCATCTTCATTAGAATGCAGCTTTTTTTTGTCCAAAATATGACTAAGCTATATTTCATACTTTACTGATGCTTTACTTAATACAAGCTGCGATTAACTGACTTCATTAAAGTATTCAATATGAGATTATGCTTAGCTTAAAAAATGAGTAAACACCCATAATAGACCATTGATTGCCGCAATACCAACGACCATGCTGACCAGCAAATGACGGCTAACATGATAAACGAGTAAGACCAAAAATAGAGCACCAACTTGTGCCATCAATAAGTGTAACTCTGCACTCTTGATACCATTAGTAGCAGACAAGCCTTGATAAGAGAGACTGGTTAAAATAAGTAGTACCATAACAGAAAGGGGTAGACTCTCATTCAACCGATGCAGCCAAGGCGTATCTAGAAGTTTTTTTGGTATCAAAGCAGGCAATGCACGAGTGACAAAAGTAACAGCCGCCATCGCAAAAGTAGCAAAAATAAGATAACTACTGCTCATGAGTTCCTCCTGTTACATTGTGCTGTGTCCAAATACCACGTACTAAAATCATCACCATACAAATGGTGATAGCCACCAGTAATAACCAATTACTCGTAAATAAAGAGGCAATGGCTAAAGAAACGACAGCAATAACAATAGGGAAATAGCGTTTGATGCTTTGAAACTGCTCATAAGCCAAAATGGCAAACAAACAAACCAATGCAAAATCTAAGTGTGGCACCAAGTCACTAAGCGCACCTCCAATTATTACGCCAACCAAGCTTGCCAACACCCACCAACTTTGATTAAACAGACTTATGGGCAACATCAACGCCTGTTTTGATTCGTTAGGTAGGCTGGTTATGACTGAGAAAGTCTCGTCAGTCAATGCAAATAAACAATAGGCTTTGGCAAGCTTTTGCTTGGGTAAGTAATTCAGTAACGGCATACCATAGAACACATGACGCAAGTTGATGGCGGCAATATTGGTGGCGATGTTACCAATCGGCAAACCAGCGCTTAGCATAGGTAAGCAAGCATACTGAGCTGCACCAGCATACAAAACGATACTGAGCATCATTACTGCCCATATAGGGATACCAGCAACTTGCGCCAGTACGCCAAAAGCGATGCCTGCGGGTAAATACCCCATGGCTACTGGCAGACTTTTTTTAAAGCCTTCAACCCAATCATAGTTGGTTTCAAACGGTTGATTTAATTCATTTGAGCGAGTCGTCACGTAACATCCTAGTTTTTTACTATTATTCTTTGGTTGTTAAATTGGTTAATCGAAAATTAAGCATTATCAAAAATACTGAATTAAAAAATTCATTTAGACAAGAGCATGTTTATTAAGCAAATATCACACAGTGGGCTGTAGCTTTTCATAGCTGCCTGTCTGGTGAGCACGATATAAAAAGATACCCAAAATAAAGAGTCTTAGTAGTAGGAGACACCATACGCTCAGCCAAATACCTGTCATATCCCATTGTTGATACAGTAACCAGCTTAATGGGAAGAAGATGGCAGCAAGTATTAAGGCGGCATTGCGAATCACACTACCAGCCGTTAAGCCAAAAAATATACCGTCTAGCCAATATGCTCCCACACCCACGAGTGGTAGCAAGACAGCGTACAGACGATAGTCATTAGCAAGGGCAAAAACGGTGTCAATATTGGTCATCAATTGTAAATAAGTTGGCATCAAAAGCCACCATATGGTGCTTAGAATTATAGCAAGTCCATAGCTAACAATTCCCGTTCGCTTAACAATAAGGCGAAAACGTGGCCAGTCTCGCCGTCCTGCTGCTTGTCCGCTCAAAGTTTCAGCAGATACCGCTACGCCATCAAGGGCAAAAGCGGAGATGCTAAGCACTTGAAGTAAGATAGCATTGGCTGCCAGTATTACATCTCCACTTTGGGCTGATAGTCGGGTGATCCAAGCAAAACTAAGGGTCAAGATGAGAGTGCGAATAAAAATATCTTTATTCAGAGAAAATAGCCTAAGTATCTTCTCCTTGGTAAAATACTTAGCATCAGCTTGAAATAATTCTGTCCAAGATATTCCTAAATGTTGACGGCTTAGCCATAGTGCTAGTAGAACACCTGACCAAAACGCAATAGTAGTACCCAATGCCACACCAACCAAGCCCATTTGCAGACCAAACACAAAAAATAGGGTTAAAATAATATTTAGTATGGCAATAAAACCTTGTTGATACAGCATATAACGTGTTTTACCTTGGCCTGCAAACCAACCGATAAAAGCAAAGTTCATCAATTCAGCTATCACACCCCAAAATCTTACATCCAAATAGGTTTTTGCAGCAAGACCACTTTCAGGATTTGCTGATAATGCTTGTAAACCAAAGTCAATGATCCAAGGCTTTGCCAATAGTAAAATAGCGCCAATGACAAATGCTAATAGTAAGGCACGCTGTAAGATAGAAAGTAGAGGCGATGGAATTATGTTTGATGAATCATTTGTCTCTTGGACAGAGCCATTACTATGACCAGCCAGTTGTCCAATTGCTTGAGCCGACAGTCCAGAGGAGGCGTATTGCAAAAAGTTAAAGCTGACGAGTAATAAGGACAGCAATTGTATGGCGAGACCCATCCCAGCAAGTTTGGCAGTTTCATTCATGTTACCGACGATTGCCGTATCGATCACACTTTGTAGTGGCATGGCTAAGTTGGCCAATAATACTGGCAAAGCAATAGCAATGATCCGCGCATATCTGGTATCAATCGGTGGCATCGTACTAGAGGGCGGTGTAGTAATGGACATTTGCGGCTCGTTTATATTTAGGTAATAAAGAGAGTGCGGTTAGTTAATTAAGGTTGTCAGTTAATCAAATCACCAGATCGCCATAGCATGTTTGATAATTAAAAAAATAGCCATAAAGATAAAAGCACCTAGACCCATTATTCATGAGTCAGGTGCTTCGATTTAACAGTCATTTTTTTGCAATCAGCTAAATATTGAGAGTGTTAAATTTTTTCTTGCTCGAACATTTTTGGATCATTAAAAGTAACAATTTCTTCTTCGAACTCTGGTTTTACTTTGACAATGAAATCATCGCGAGACAGACCCATACGTAATGGGATTGAGCTGGCAATATAAGTTGATGAGTAAGTACCCGCCAATAACCCGATAAACAATGCCACTGAGAACCAGAACAAGCCATCGCCGCCTAGGAACAACATCGCTAAAACCACCAATAACACGGTAGAGATTGTCATAATGGTACGACGTAGTGTCTCTGTCAATGACAAGTCAATAGTCTGACGCGGTGTGATACCGCGGACACGACGGAAATTCTCACGGATACGGTCATACACGACAATCGTATCATTGATAGAGTAACCGACCAATGCCAAGACAGCTGCCAAAACGGTTAAGTCGAAAGGAAAACCAAATAGGGCAAAGACACCAATGGTTACGATAGCATCATGAAACAGCGATAGTACGGCGCCAAGAGCGAGTTTGAACTGGAAACGTAAGGCAACATAGCCCAACATACATACCAACGCCAACACGAGTGACATAACTGAGTTTAGGTAAATTTCATTACCAACTTGGCTACCAATAATATTAACATTACTGATTTCGACGTCATTATTAGGTAGAGACAGCGCTTCGTTAAGGCTAGCATTCAATCCGTCAACGCTATCCGATTGGGGAGGAAGGCGAATCAATAGCTCTTCTCGAGTGCCGAGATACTGTACTACTGCATCATCAAAACCATTATCAGCCAATGATTGTACCACTTCAACCTGCTCGACGGGCTGCTCATAACGCACATCTGCTGAGACGCCGCCAGTAAAATCAAGACCCAAGTTCAAGCCATTGACTGCAATCGCAATAATACTACCAATCACAAGAAACAAAGATAGAAATATCATTGGCTTTTCTATCTTCAGAAATGGAATGATACGCTGATCACCTACCGCTTTGATACCACCTTCAGCAGCTGCAGCTGCATCATCGGCAGCGTCACTTGACGGTAAGTTTGGATCAGTTACCTGAGTTGCCAATGCCTTACTGTCTTTTTCGCTACCTTTACCACTGCGACGAGACTTGCTTGTCGTTGACTCGGCAGTAAAATTGTTGGTTTGGGTATTGCTACCTTTGCCGTTGCGACGTGGTTTTTTACGGCGACGTGTGCTTGCGTCAACATTCGAGCCATTTGAACCGTCTCGATCTGGATTGTTTTGTTGTTCTAAAGGATTATTCTTATCAATCGTCATAATATTCTCCTAACCGATGCTCAAACGTTTGATAGATTTACGCTTACCATAAGCAATTTGTACCAGCGCACGCGTCACCATAATAGCGGTAAATAGCGAGCTGACAATACCAATAGCCAATGTAACCGCAAAGCCTTTAATCGGACCCGTACCAATGGCAAATAGGATAAAAGCAATTAATAGGGTAGTGATGTTGGCATCGAAAATACTACTAAAGGCTCGATCAAAACCTGCTACGATGGCGGACTTTGGCCGTACTCCATTTGCAAGTTCTTCTCGTATTCGCTCAAAAATCAGTACGTTGGCATCAACTGCCATACCGATGGTTAAAACAATACCAGCGATACCAGGTAACGTTAGTGATGAGCCTAAGATCGACATAATGGCAATGATGATAATGACGTTCACAGCAAGTGCCACGTTAGCAATTACACCAAACAGACGGTAGAAAATAATCATAAAGGCAAAGACCAATAGATAACCGATCTGAGTAGAAAATAGACCTTTATCAATATTCTCTTGACCTAATGATGGACCAATAGTGCGCTCTTCTACAAAGTACATTGGTGCAGCAAGTGCGCCTGAACGTAATAAAAGTGCAAGTTCTGCTGCTTCAGCAGTACTATCCAAACCAGTAATTCGGAAAGAAGAGCCAAGCACCGCTTGAATATTGGCACGGTTAATGACTTTAGTTTCGGCGTAAGGCGTTCTTACTTCGACAGTTTCTCCAGTTGCTGGATCTTCTTCATAAGTAATTCTTTGCTTATTTTCGATAAACAATACTGCCATCTGCTTACCGACTGCAGTACGCGTGGCGTTTTGCATCAGCTTGCCGCCCGCACTATCTAAAGTGATGCTAACTTCAGGAGAACCGTTTTCATCAACACCTGTTTGAGCGTTGGTGACTTTATCACCAGTGACAATTGCTTGGCGCTGTAACAGTACAGGTGGGCCATCTAGGGTTTCAAATGGAAACGCTTCAGTACCCGCTGGAGGAATCCCACCAGTGTAGTTTTCACTGTTTTCGGCGACCATACGGAACTCAAGGTTTGCGGTACGGCCAAGAACACGCTTAGCTTCAGCTGTATCTTGTACACCTGGTAGCTCTACTACAATACGACTGGCACCTTGTGACTGTACCAAGGCTTCTGTAACGCCAAGCTCGGCAATACGGTTGCGTAGGGTCGTTAAGTTTTGATTGACTGCGTAGCTATTGATCTCATCAAGCGTAGCTTCATTATATGCTAAGATTAAAGCAGGGCCTTGAGCATCAATAGAGGATTGTAAACTAAATGTACTACCCATCGAGCTTTGTAGAACGTTCTGTGCACGGTTACGCGCATCTGTATCAGCAAAATGCAATACTATGCTTTGACTTTCAGTCTTAATACCTTTAATTGCAACCTTTTCAGCACGTAGGTCACGACGCACATCACGACTGGCACTATTCAAGCGTTGTTCGAGCGCTTTATCCATATCGACTTCTAGTACAAAACGTACACCGCCGCGTAAATCAAGGCCAAGCTTCATTGGTCTTGCACCAATATCACGTAGCCATTGCGGGGTAGTCTGCGCTAAATTCAGCGCGACCACGTAGTCTTCGCCCAATTTTTGACGTAGTACTTCTTGAGCTTTCAGCTGATCGACTGGATTGTTGAGACGCACCAGTGCACTGTTGTCCTCAAATGTGCCATTATGGTTTTCAAGACCTGCCTCCTCGAGTAAGCTTTGAGACTGGGTCAAAATACCTTCAGACAGCTGTGTACCTGCTGCCGCACTAGTAATCTGCACAGCAGGTTCGTCAGGGTATAAGTTAGGAGCAGCATATAGACCGGCAATGATTAGCACGACGGTAATAAGTAAGTATTTCCAAGCGGGATATTGCATAATCACTTCTTTAAGTTGATAAACAACTGGCGACATGAGCCACAAGTTAGCAGATGGGAAGTTAGCGATAACAATGGTCAAATGCTATGTTAAGCATTATTTATTCAACACCATTGCAATCATCCGCGATAATAATAAAACGTAAAACAGAAAGGCAAATGATACAGTCGTATCTTTATATAGTCATTAAAAATATAACAGATACGATCTATAAAAACAGTCACTCAACAGAGTACGGACGGATCGTTCTAAGTCTACAAATTCGATTTAAATCTCTGTTTTATAGCAAAAAATGACCGTAAATCATCTACGGTCATTTTGAATCATTGCACATACTGATAATACGACCATCAAATCACCATCAATAAAATACTATTGATGATTAAACGCTTTCGATCGTGCCAGCAGGCAATACTGAGATAACAGAAGCACGTTGTACTTTTACATCAGTGTTGTTGTTTAAGCTTACGACAGCATAGTCGCCTTCTATCGCTTTAATACGACCCATCAAGCCACCAGCAAAGATGATTTCGCTGCCAACCGTTAATGCATTGACCATCGCACGATGCTCTTTGGTGCGCTTAGATTGTGGACGAATCACCAAGAAGTAAAAAATGGCAAAGAAAGCGACTGGTAATAGGATCTGACCGAATAACGATGCTGCACCAGCAGTTTCAGCAGCATGAGCGGCTTGAATGAATAAAAACATAATTTCTCTCAGTAAGTCATAGATAATAATAAAATTAAACGCATAGTAACAAAAAATCTCAGTCTTGGTAACTGTTAATCATAGGCGAAGTACGTTTTTATTGAGTTAACAGTATACTGATAATTCATACTTGTCCTGCCAATCAGTAATTCTACCTAGACAGTGCTGCCAAATTTTTGAAAGTATATCAAATTCTAAGTATTTGATGACTAATAGGTAAGGCTATATGATAAGAAACGTTAAAAAATCAAAGCTCAAAAATAGCGACTTATTGTGAAATGCTATCATCAATGCTACTATCAAATGGTAATAATTACTTGTATTTAGCATGCAATCTACTGAGATGTGATAAAGTTCTAGTATGAAGTCACAAATCTTTTTTGAGCGGCTATTGGTCATTGTTTTTACAGACATCTTGACCTATTTTGACAAGTGATTTTGTTGTCTGATTTAACTTACTTATTATATCCCTTTTCCTTTTTTCTGTTTAGGTCCCCTAACTTGTTTAACACTCTTATGTTTATACCTCGTTTACGTCGTTCACGCGCTCATAAAAAAGCGTCTGCCAAACCTCCTCCGACGATACATCATCCCATGCGGCTTAGTCGTTATCAGTCAGTTTTTGGAATAACAGCGCTAATAGCATCTTTGATGTTGCTAGTGCCTTATTCTTCCTTTGCAGCAGGTGCGGTAGCGACAGATGCAATAGCAGACCCAACGGTCACAAGTATATTTTTACTGATATTTTTTGTGGTCATCGCTATCGGTATCTCGTTTGTTTGCTCTTTATCAGAAGCAGCATTATTGAGTATGACACCGTCGTACATTGCTGATATTCAAGAGCATAATCCAAAAAAAGCAAATATGCTAAGACGTCTGAAGGTTGACAATATCGATCAGTCTTTGGCCGCTATTTTGACTTTGAATACAGTGGCTCATACATTGGGGTCCATTGGAGCGGGTGCGCAAGCCACAATTGTATTTGGTAGTGCATGGTTTGGGTTGTTTTCTGCGTTTATGACCTTGGCGATTTTATTTTTATCTGAGATTATTCCAAAAACATTAGGAACCATGTATTGGCGTCAAATAAGTGGCGTTGTCGCTTACTTTGTTCGAGGTATTATTTTACTGCTATATCCTTTGATTTGGATTTCAGAGCGACTTACAAAATTGCTTGTGCGTGGCAAAGAGCCTCAAGCGTTTAGCCGTCGTGAGTTTGCTGCACTTGCCAGTATTGGTGAAGAGTCAGGACAAATTGATCCATTGGAGTCGCGTATTATTCGTAACTTACTGGCGTTTGGTGCCATTAAGGTTGAAGACATTATGACGCCGCGTTCGGTGATGTTAGCGTTTGAAGAAAATAAAACGGTGGCTGAGTTACTGGTTGATCGTCCGAAGCTTACGTTTTCACGGTTGCCAGTTTACGAAGGTGATTTAGATAACATTACCGGTTTTGTCTTAAAAACAGATATGTTGTTGGCGAAAGTCAACCATGCCATGCATAAGCCATTGACACAGTTCAAAAGAGAAATTACTTTTGTATTCTCCAAAATGAAGCTGTTTGATTTATTAGAGCTGATGCTAAAAAATCGTATTCATATTGCCATTACTGTGGGTGAGTACGGTGAAGTCAAAGGCTTGGTCACGCTAGAGGATGTGTTTGAAACCTTATTGGGTCTTGAAATTGTAGATGAAATAGATCGCGTTGAAGATATGCAAGCGTTGGCTCGTCAAATGATGGATAGACGGGTAGAGCGTTTAGGTATGAAGCTTAGCGATGATGAAGAATACGAAGACATTAGTGGTAGTAGTAAGCTTTAAGACAAAGTTGCTAAGCTACAAAAGAATAAAGCTGCAAATTGTATAGTACGTTCGATGGATCAGGCTTTTTTTTGATGGTTTGAATGCAGCGTTATCGGAACTGGAAAGATTGTTCTATAACACACCCTGTGTATTTTAGTCTTCGCAATAATTACACAGGGCGTCACATAGCTGTGAGAATTGAATGATACGCTCACTCTATGATACAAGTATGCTGTCATAGATATCGATTGACATATTATTGAAATGAATCTTCGGTATTAAAGGTAAGTGACAAAAATATAAAGTCTGAAAAATATTGATTGTCATTATTTAAATACAATGATGTTAACTGCAATGAAAAAAGGGTTTCTAAGGATTACCATGAAACAATTATGGGGTAAAAAGTGGCTCGCGCTATTGATAAAAGGCACAAGCGTCGCTGCAGTTGCTGCAGCGGTAAGTACAGTAAGTGTCACTGCCCAAGCAGCAACCATGACGGAAGCTTTGGTACTAGACTATATAGCAGCCATGAAGTCGTCAGCGAATAGCCAGAGTATTAACCAAGTTGCTCGTCTGGTTTCTGATGATGCACTGATTTCATTATCTAGAAAGGGTAAGTCTACCAGTTTAGATAAAGATGCCTATCTAAAATTATTGCAGAATAGCTGGAATGACACGTCCAATTATAATTATGATATTTCTGTTGATAATATCGTTATTACTGGCACACAGGCCAAAGCAAATGTCACGACCAATGAAAGCTGGGTAAAAGATGGTCAAAAGGTTTCATTTGTGACGACATCAAGAGTGACTTTGACAGTGGCAACTGGCAATGCAGTACTGCTGCGGGCAGTATCGCAAGTTACAATTAACTAATTATTGATATGAATGCGGATCTAGCTTTTGTCTACTATCTTTTAATATTAAAGTAGTCTTTGTTTTACATTGCATACTATACTACCAAACAACTTTATCTTATCACTTCTTGTCGTTAGGAAACTTCCAATATCATGTCTACTGTGCTATCAAAATCTCGCTCATTTATCGCGTTGCCATTGACGCTTGCGGTATCCACTTTACTTATCAGTGCTTGTAGTAATACGTCAGCGGTAAAAGATAAAGGTGTGACCAATGGCTCATCTGTTCTTGTTAAGCGTCCTTCTAATCAGGCACCTAAAGCAAATAGCAGTGATGATTATTCAACTGCGTTTTTGGATGCGGAAAGCTTGGATGAGTTAGCAGATTTGCTAGAAGCCACTGACATGACTATGGTGGAAGGTAACAAACTTGCGATACAACAATATGGTGATTTATGGAATCGTCTACGTGCTGGTTATCGCATGAATGGTGGTCAGCCAATTTATAACCAACGTATCGAAGGACAAAAAAGCTGGTTTACCAGTCGTCAAGATTATCTAAACCGTTTGACAGCGCGTGCCAGTCGCTATATTTATCATACGGTAAGAGAAGCGGAGCGCCGTAATATTCCAACAGAGCTTGCTTTATTACCAGTTATTGAGAGCTCTTACGATCCAAGTGGTACGAGTAGTGCGGCGGCGGCAGGTCTGTGGCAGTTCATACCAAGTACAGGTCGAATTTATGGTTTGAATCAAAGCGGTACTTACGATGGTCGCCGTGACGTTATCGAGTCTACGCGTGCCGCTTATGACTTTTTGACAGCATTGCATAATCAATTTGGTAGTTGGGAGCTTGCGCTCGCTGCATATAATGCCGGTCCTGGTCGTGTTCAAAAAGCGATCGATGCCAATGCTGCACGGGGTTTGCCAACCGATTACTGGTCACTCAGACTGCCTACTGAAACCATGAACTATGTGCCGCGCTTTTTGGCAGTTGCCGAAATCGTTGCCAAGCCTGAGCAGTATGGTGTCTACTTACCAGCTATTGCTAACCGCCAGCATTTCCGTAGTGTACCAGTAAACTATGGAGTAAGTTTGGCTGAGGTAGCACAATTAACTGGTGTGAGTTATGATGAACTAGAAAGACTGAATACGGCTCTGACTTCTGGGCGTGTTGACTCTTCAGGTCCTCAGCGTGTCATTATTCCTAATGACGTCAGTCTCAATGCAGATGCTAAGCTCAGCACATTAAGAGGCAACGGTACAGGTAACGTATTGGCTTCTAATAACACGAGCAGTCCAACTGCCACCACGACCACGCCAAGTTACAATAGCAAACCGTATACCAACTCGTCTTTGCCATCTACTGGCAGTGCATTGGCTGATTATGCGGCGAGTGCCAGCGTGCCTCAACAAACAACAAGCTACATCTCACCCTCTGTGACACCAACCAGTGGCTCTACTTATAATAGTAGTACGCCAAGCCGTACTGAGCCACCACTAACCAATGCAGAAACCAGCAAGATCAATGCTGAGCTTAAGAGTAGTAATAGTTTGCCTACCACTTCTGCTCAAATTACCCAGAATAACACGATTGTTCAAGAGCCACCGCTGAGCAAAGAAGAGCGTGACTTCATTGCCAATCAAATTCGTACCAGTACGTCTGAAACCAATGTCATCAATGCAGACGGCAACATTAACTTATCAGCAGTACAAACACAGCAATCTATCCTAGAAGCCAGTGGTGAAGAAAAGAAACTGAGTTTTGCAAATTCTTCAGCGAGCAAGCCTAAGCCACAAGGCGCACGTACAACGTATACCGTAAAACGTGGCGATACTTTGTCTAATATCGCCAGTCGTGCTGGCGTGAACTGGCGCGATATCGCAGAGTGGAACCAAATAGATGCGAACGCTAAGCTGCTATCTGGTAGTACCTTGTATTTATATAATGCCAAAACCATTGAGCCTTTGAGTACAGAGAGCAGTGCAGCGGCTAAGCAACCAGAAAGTTATGTGGTACAAGGCGGAGACACTTTAATTGGAACAGCGAATCGTTTTGGCTTGTCAGTCACTCAGCTTGCCAGTTATAACAATCTTAGCAGCCGTGCCGACTTACTCAGAGGTCAAAAGCTATGGCTAATACCAGGCAAAGTATCTGCGCCTGCTGTGACCCCAGCTGCACCATCTAGTAAACCAAGTAAATCGAGTACAGCTACCAAAAACTATAAAGTGAAAGCAGGGGATGGTCTGATTGCACTAGCGCGTCAGTTCAATGTTCCAACGAGTACACTTGCCACACTTAATGGTATTGGCGCCACAGACTCATTGTATGTTGGTCAAACACTAAAAGTACCTGCTAGTGTTGATTTCAACGCCGCTACTAGCACCACGTCTGCTGCAAGTAGTAACGTAAGTAGCTCAAGTTCGGTAGCGACGACCAACTACAAAGTTAAGTCAGGCGATACCTTAATCGGAATTGCTAATAGCGTGGGTGTTAGCCCAGCGGATATCGCAGCAGTCAATAGTAATATTAATGCCAATGCACGCTTGCAACGTGGTCAGACCATTAAAGTACCTGTATCTAGAGAATTGGTAGATCGTCAGCTTAACGACAAAGAAGTCAGCTATAAAGTGAAGTCAGGGGATACGTTGACAGGTGTGGCGCAGCGCTACAATATTGGCATCAGCGAATTGGCCGCTGCCAACAATCTAAAAACCAATTCCAACCTCATATTGGGTCGTACCATTACGATTCCTGCCGGTGGCAGTGTCACAACTTCTAGCGCTTCTAGCAGTACTAAGCAAAGCAGTAATTCTACTAGCACAGCAAGTACTAGCAATGGTAAAAAACTGGGCAACACTGAAAGCTACAAAGTCAAATCAGGTGATGGATTAATTGCTCTAGCCCGTCAATTTGGCGTCTCAGTAGAAGACTTGGCTGCGACCAATAATATGGCAACCAATGCCCAACTGCAACGTGGACAGACACTTAAAGTACCAAAGGCAACCGTCAGCTATACTGTAGGTTCAGGCGACAGCTTGATTGGACTGGCACGTAAGTATGGCGTATCAACACAAGAGTTGGCTGAGATGAACAATATAGCTGCCAATACTATGTTACAGCGTGGTCAACGTCTCACAGTACCAAATCGTTAGTCATTGAGGATTAGGTAAAGCTAATACCAGTTTATCGATTAGAGGTTTAAGCCTTAGCGCATAAAAAAAGCTGCTCTTTAAAGAGCAGCTTTTTTATTGGACTATTTATCTATAAATTATTGATAAAAGTCTGTGCTAAACCGTTTGGGTCTTGATCGTCTCAAGGTAGCTTCTGATGTTACTGACGTAATGCATCGCCTGACCGTAACGGCTATTAGAAGCTTTGTTGTCAGCTAAATAGGCATAAACGTTTGCCCAGCTTTTATCATCAATACCTTGATCTCTCAATTTACGCTGGATACTTTTTACCGCATTAGGTCCCATATTGTAACCAGCAAGCGCAAACCAGATACGATCTGTTTTTGGTACATCCGCAAACTCACTCTTTACCTGTTCTAAATAGCGCGCGCCGCCACCGATACTTTGATAAGGGTCTACGCGATCTGAAACGCCCATGGCTTTAGCAGTATTATTAGTCAGCATCATAAGTCCACGCACGCCAGTCGGGGAGACAGCATTGGCATCAAGATGTGATTCTTGATAGCCCATTGCGACAAGCAGCTCCCAATCATGGTTATAATTGCGCGCCTGTTCTTCAAAAGAAGATTGATAATCAGGTAACTTTTCTGTCAATGTCTTTTTGAAGTGATCTTGACTATAGGCATCTTTCAATAAGTTTTGATTATAGAATGCCGCCAACTTTTGAGTGTTTTTTAGCTTGATGCTATCACATAAGAAATAACTGGCTTTCTTTGACAATGGGTCAGTTGAAGAACCAAATGTCCAGCTTACCTTGGGGTGCAGACCGTTTTTGGTCAAACTGGCGTCATATCCGCAGCTGACATTGACAGAGGCCAAGTTCAGCTTGTTTTTTAGTTGCGTACTGGCTGTGGTCAGCGCCATATCTGCTTTACCTGATCTCAAGGCTTTTAGTGCCGCTTCCTCATTAGCATAAGCTTTGAGACTGATATCCACACCAAGCTCATCGGCATAGGTACGCACCAAATCAAAACCGAAACCATGTTGGAAACCATCAGTAGCAAAATACGTACTATCGCCTGGGACAGCAGCGATCGTCAGCGTATTGTTGAGCATAACATGATCATAAGCTGGCATTTGCACGCCCATCGTCGTCAAACTCTGAGCGGGGAGCGAGAGAAAGGCGATACTAGAGATTTGTGCCAACTTCTTGGTTTTGGAAAAACGAGTCGAAGTAATAGGGGTAACGGATGAAACGATGTTACTTTTAGTGTTGAGCCGGCGTTTGGTCGGACGCAGTAAATAAGAAATACGGCGTTTGGCCCCTTGCGCAGATACCTTTACACGGTAAGTAATACGCTGCATGGATGTCTCCTGATTTTAGCCATCCTACTTACCCTAAAATGTACATTGATCACGCGGATACAACAGGCGCAAATTACTATCACATTTCAAATGACAGGGTGCTTATCGGATAGACAAGCACATTATCACTCTGTTTTATCATCGATCCGCTACTACCTATCTTAATAACGTAGCGGGATGTTTTATATATTCGCTCTCTATTGGTATAAATTTGGGCGATTAAAAAATCGCCCTTAAAATCCGGACGCACAACAACGTGAAGGATATAAATCGAATGATTCCCTCATCGACAATAGATAGCATTAATAGTAAAACAACGGTAGATCAAACATAGGTAAGGTCATGAATAAGTTATCAAAACAACGCCGCATATCAATGAGCCAACGAAGGCAATTATTATTACCATACCGCTGTCGCTCGAATATCAATACGTTCATATCTTTGGCAATTTACTTGTAAATTCATTTATAACAAAGCAAATAAGTGCAGATATGTCATTGTTCAGGTATAAGGATGAGCAAATAACCTTGATAGATAAATACAGCAATCAAAACTTTCTATCAATCAAAAATATTAATCAAGGTATGCAACACCCTTATTAAGACGCCAAAATGAAGGCAAAAATCACTGCTAAAAATATATGAGACAGTGAAAGGTCAGTGGACAACTACTCTAAAACCTCACAAAGCAATAAGATATTAGAGAGTTATTCTCATTAAAGCGCCATAACCGGAAGCTATAATAAATGGGAAGTCTCATGACAAGACGTTCTTTCTTCAGTGAGTAATATGTAGATACTGATAAGATTATTCAAGAGGAGTTAAGAAATAAGCGATAAAACTTAACAATAGAACTATAGACGGTAAAAAATAGGGTTATTATTCATGGGTTTATAAAAATGAATGTCATAAAAATAGGTGTGATAAGACAAAAAATAAATATTTTTGTCTTATTTTTTCAAACGTCTTCGCCAAATGCTATTCAATAATGATGTTTTTAAGCAGGGTTTTCAATATCAATAAAAGTGACAGGCAGCGCAAAATGATCAGCAAGCACATGACCCAATGCTTCGATACCACCGCGTTCTGTCGCATGATGACCACAGGCAAAATAATCTATGCCAAGCTCACGAGCAATATGAGTAGTGCGCTCCGATATTTCTCCAGAGATAAAGGCATCACAGTCCATGATCGCTGCCTGCTCAATCATATCTTGCGCGCCGCCCGTACAGATACCAATGCGTTCAATCATTCGCTCATTCTCCGTACGGGTGTCGGTCTCATTAGAGGCATGATAGTTGGCTGAGATGTGTAATGGCGTACGTCCCAATACTTGAGTGATGTGAGCAATAAGACTGCCTGCACTTTGCGGCTGGCAAGTAGTGATATTGCCAACAGGATGCGACTCATGAGGGTATAGCGCACCAGTGACGGTTAAATTCAGTAGTTCTGCGAGTTTGGCATTGTTGCCAATGATCGGATGCGCATCAAGAGGCAGGTGATAACCGATCATAGAGATGCCGTGTTGCATCAGTTTGCGGATGCGTCGTCCTTTTATTCCCGTAATAGGAGCGGGTTCACCTTTCCAAAAATAACCATGATGTACCATAATAACATCTGCATTTTCTGCGATAGCCGCATCGATCAGCGCTTCACAGGCAGTAACTCCAGTTACAATACGCTGAACAGATCGTCCACCATCAACTTGTAAGCCGTTTGGGGCATAGTCTTTAAACGCGCCAACCGATAGGTAGTCATCGCAAAACTGCGTTAAGTCTTGTACGCTAATACCAGTAGGAATGGTAGGTGTTGAGACAGAGTTGGTGATCATTTTTATTTTCCTTATAATTGTGGCGTGCTTAGAGTCAATATGAATGAGCTACAAGATGAAAGCGCTGCAAATAGCTTATCACTGAATAGACTGTCACTGTACATGGCAGGCGTCTTAAAGCCTGCATTTTAACATGACACTGCAAAAGAGTAGACAAGGGCAATAACTGAAATGGTACACGATACGTTACAATTCGGCAGTGTTGACAGTTATAATTTAGGCACGTGAGCCTGTACCCAACATCACCTATGATGACCTCTCTGCACTAATTGCCACTAGGTAGGTTATGTGAAGTCAGCACGTTTCTCTTACTTCATTCACTTTCGTTCGTTTGTATCAAATTTATAGAGGTTTTATATGTCGTCATCTCGGAACACCAACAACAAGGCGCCTTTGCTAAAATGGTTACCTTGGGTTTTATTACTGATAGTGATTGCCGCATTTGTCTGGTTGTTTATGAGTATGAAGTCGCCGTCTAAGGATACATGGGAGCCGCCAAGAACCACGCCAGCTGAGCAACAAGCTTCAGCGCCTACCAGTGATACACCAGCGCCCATTGCTTCGTATCATAACGCGGTCGCTCGAGCGTCGCAGTCGGTTGTCAATATCTACACCACGCAAACCATGACCGAGCACCCTTACATGGATGATCCAGTATTGCGCCGGTTCTTTGAATATCATGGTGGCCCATCACAAGAGCAGGGCAATACCAATTTAGGCTCTGGTGTGATTGTGTCAGAAGATGGCTATATCGTGACCAATGCCCATGTCATCGAAAAGGCAGATGAGATTACGGTTGCCTTTAACGATGGTCGTAAGAGCCGTGCCAAAGTCATTGGGACAGATCCAGACAGTGACTTGGCCGTGATTAAAGTAGACATGACTGGACTGACGCCGCTTGGCTTCCGTGAAGAACCCATTCGAGTGGGCGATGTGGCATTAGCCATTGGTAACCCATTTGGAGTCGGTCAGACCGTGACACAAGGCATCATCTCAGCTACAGGGCGCACAGGCCTTGGCGTCAATAAGTTTGAAGACTTTGTACAAACCGATGCGGCAATCAATCCTGGTAACTCTGGCGGCGCATTGGTAGATGCATATGGTGAGCTACTTGGGATCAATACCGTGATTTTCTCACGCTCTGGCGGCTCTATGGGTATCGGTTTTGCCATTCCTACTTCTATCGTCGAGCAGGTTATGAATGCTCTGATTAAAGATGGTCGAGTAAGCCGCGGTTGGCTGGGTATCGAGATACAATCACAGCTACGTGATCCGACACAGCTTGAAACCTCAACAGGGGTAGAAGTCTTAAATGTCATCGAAGGTGGCCCTGCTGCTAAGAGTGGGTTACGTGTTGGCGATATTATCTTGACTATTGATGGTGTTGAGATGACAGATGCCAACACGCTGATTCAGTATGTTGCGCGCAAATCGCCTAATACCAAGCTGAATGCACAAATATTGCGTCAAGGTAAAAATGCACAAGTAGAGATATTATTAGAAGAGCGCCCAGCACAAGAGACCGTTGAGCAGCCAGTGGTGATGATGCAAGATGAAGACGGCCAGTTAGGCCTACAAGGTGAGCAGCAAGAAGTACCTATGATGTCAGAGGCCGAGCGTGACCGTATGCGTGAAGAGCTATTAAAATTGTTCGAGCGAGATGGTGCGCCTTTATAACAGGCACATTTAGCAAAGTTTTAAACAAAGAAACCAGAGCAATCTATAAGAAAAAGCGCGCTATCTCAACAGATAGCGCGCTTTTTTGATGATTTTTTAAATGTATAAGCAGTTATTTTACGACAACCTCATGATTGATATAAATCACTCCTTGCACACGGCAACAGCAAGGCAGGATTTCATCGTCCTCAATCATGGCAAGCGGATGAAAGGGATAATCAATCGTATGGGAGCTGGCAATACGTTTGATGCGACAACTACCACAATAGCCTTCACGGCATTGATAATTCACTTCATGCCCTGTCCGTAGCAATCCATCGAGCAGGCTTTCATCATCATGTAAGTAAAACTGTTTTTTACTGGTCATTACCCAAGTCATAGTCTTGATCCTATTTCACTGGTTGTCTGATGTTCCAGAATTTTTGAGTACCATATAAATGCGCAATTGGTATAAGCTTTTCTTACTAGCGGTTCGCAAATGTAATAGATGCTTACCGCTTAAATTCATTAACGCTTAGATGCATTAAAGCTTAAAATTATTAAAGTTCAAAGTCATCGAAGTCACTGTCTGATAGATCAGAGTCAATCTGACCAACCAAGTACGAGCTAATCTCTGTCTCTTGCGGCGCAACTTGCACGTTGTCAGAAGACAGCCACGTATTGATCCACGGAATCGGGTTTGATTTTGAGTTCGGGAACGCCGCTGGCAAGCCGACCGCTTCCATACGTAAGTTGGTGATGTACTCGATATACTGGCACAGAATGTCTTTGTTTAGACCAATCATTGAGCCGTCTTTAAACAGATAGCCTGCCCATTCTTTTTCTTGCTCAGCCGCTTTGCGGAAGATCTCAATACTTTCTTCATAACACTCGGCGGCAATCTCGACCATCTCAGGATCGTCACGACCATTACGCATGAGGTTTAGCATGTGCTGTGTGCCCGTCAAATGCAGCGCTTCATCACGAGCAATGAGCTTGATGATTTTGGCATTGCCTTCCATCAATTTACGCTCAGCGAAAGCAAACGAGCATGCAAATGACACATAAAAACGAATGGCTTCTAAGACGTTGACTGCCATGATGCACAGATACATCTGTTTTTTCAGTGCGCGTAAATCGACTGTGATTTCTTTGCCATTGATGTTATGCGTGCCAGCACCGTACAAGCTATATAGCTGCGAGTTGCGGTATAGCTCATCATAATACTGAGCAATATCAGAGGCACGGCCTAAGATGTGTTCGTTTTGCATGATGTCGTCAAAGATAATGTTTGGATCATTGACGATATTGCGAATGATGTGGGTATAGCTGCGTGAATGAATGGTCTCGCTAAACGACCACGTCTCAATCCACGTCTCAAGCTCAGGGATAGACACCAGTGGCAAGAGCACGACGTTTGGACTACGACCTTGGATAGAGTCGAGTAGGGTCTGGTACTTGAGGTTGCTCAAAAATATGTGCTGCTCGTGGGATGATAGGTTGCTAAAATCCATACGGTCGCGTGATACATCGACTTCTTCTGGACGCCAAAAAAACGACAACTGCTTTTCAATCAATTGCTCAAAGATTGGGTGTTTTTGTTGGTCATAGCGCGCCACGTTGACGGGCTGACCAAAGAACATCGGCTCTTTTAGCGCATTGTTTGGCGTTTGAGAAAAAATCGAGTAAGTCATGGGACTGCCTTTATAAGTGATACGGTTATTAATGTGAAGGTTAAAAATGCTGCTGTAAAAATACTGGGTCGAATGTATCGACGATATTATAGATTTTCTAAGGATATCTGTGAGGATTCTTGTCCATCATTCATATAAGCTTTGAATATCTCGCTTAGTTCACTATCATCTAATGCTTCTAATTCATCAAGTGCGCTCTTACGTAGGGTATTCACGTCAGCATTTTCCGCTGCTTTTTGTACTTCTTTTTTGGTCTGCTTTTTTACTTGTTTTTTAGGTGCTCTTGGCGTGTCTGCTTTTGGCGCTTCGCTCGCATCTAACTGCTGACGCACCGCTGCAATATCAACCTCGACTTGTACGATATGCGAGCCACCATCGTTTAGGTCTGAAAATACGTTTGGGATAAACAAACCACCGTCTTTGATGATTGCGGTATAGTGCACATGACCTCCGTCGTTTTAGTTCTATCTGTATGTTTTAATTATAACAGTAGTCAATCCCGCCTACCGCTTGTATCTGCCTTGCCGCTGGCGTGCAGTCTATCGTGGCTGACCGCATTCCTGTTGCCTCGATACTACGCTCAGTCACAGACCGCATCGCCATCGTCGTTGGCAGGATACCGCTATAGTCGCGACTAAAAAGTCTTGCTAGGGCGTCTTTCTTTTTTATTAATGATTCTTCCGTTTGGGCTCACCCTACAATTTAATCTTATTACTGTCCTGTAGGTTAGATATCGTAAGCTCTACCCAATCTATGCTAGCTAATAGACTCAATATCACTTGTAGTTTGGGCGTATACAAATCTATCTTTATTTTCAAATATTTTCTTATTTAACTCAATTACTTCTGTTTGTTCTAGTTCATGGAAAGTCACAAGAGGTTCGGTCAATATAACGTTATCAGCTTCTTTTTTATGAAAATTGAAATACGCAGTCATAGAATTTATGTATTTTTCTTCATAAGGATTTGCTGCTAACTCAATCATAACTTTTGGTGAAATTGGAAGCTGTACATAAAACTCGTTTTCATCGAATTTTTGATTAAAACATGGGTCATCTGAGGTAATGAAATTGGTATCAGAAATATTATTATAAATTTTAATGCTGTAAAGTCTGGAAATCAAAGAAGTATGAGCTCTTTCGCTTAAACATTGTATGAAAAGCAATGTGTAACTTCTAAGTTCCGGTTGTGTAAAATCTAAGCCTTTAAAGATTGAAGACTGCTGATTAACATCTAGAAATCTATTGATTTTTCTAGGTGTTTTAAAAAGTTGAAACACAAAAAAGTGGACTAAAGCGTAATAGTCATTTAAAGATATTTTTGATTTAGGCTTTAGAATTATTTTTTTAATGACTTTACTAAATTCCGCTTCTTCAACAGCGAATTTATCTTCTAGAAAATTAAAAGAAAATTTCTTCTTTAAGTCAAATATTTCTTCAGAATAGTTATTTTCAATTGTGTCTAGAAAGTTAAAACCATTGTGAATTACGAGTATATTTCTAATTACATAATTATAGGTAGATGTATCATCTAGGCTCATTTGTCTCAAATGTTCTTCAAAAAAAGATATTTGATAAGATGTAAGAGGGGTTAACTTATACAAGTCTTTTTCATAAGCTATAGACTTTGTTAGTGACGGAAAAGTTTTATCGCCATCCCAAACAATAATTTTTTCAACATTGTTATACCAACTTTTTAGATAAAACTGACTCACAAAGTGATGTTTGCGCTTTAAGTTCATAGGGTTTACTCATAGAGTTAAACTATTAGTTTTATGACATAAGTAGATAGTTCTACTCATGTCATAATCATCCATCAAAACTTAGATCTTACATGCACCGCCAGCGCAGTCATCTTCCATATCTGCTTGGGCATCGTTCGCACCATCACGCGTGTTATGGTAGTACAACGTCTTCACACCCATCTTATAAGCGTTTAGCAAGTCTTTTAGCAATATCTTCATCGGTACACGACCACCTGCATAACGAACAGGATCGTAGTTGGTATTGGCAGAGATACTTTGATCGACGAACTTCTGCATGATAGCGACCAGCTTTAGGTAACCGTCATTGTTTGGCATTTGCCATAGTAACTCGTACTGATCTTTTAGCTTGTCAATCTCAGGCACGACTTGCTTTAAGATGCCGTCTTTTGACGCTTTGATAGAGACCAGACCACGTGGTGGCTCGATACCGTTGGTCGCGTTGGCGATCTGACTAGAGGTCTCAGACGGCATCAACGCGGTTAAGGTAGAGTTGCGTAGACCGTGTTCAGTGATCTCGCCACGTAGCGTTTCCCAATCGAGATGTAGAGGCTCTTGGCAGATTTTATCCAAGTCGGCTTTGTACGTATCAATCGGCAAGATACCTTGTGAGTAGGTGGTCTCATTGAACGCAGGGCACGCGCCTTGCTCTTTTGCCAATTTGTTTGACGCTTTCAAGAGATAGAACTGCAGTGCTTCAAATGTTTGATGGGTTAGACCTAGTGCTGAATCATCTGAATAGCGCACACCATTTTTGGCTAAGTAATAAGCATAGTTGATCACGCCCACACCGAGTGTACGGCGACGCATGCTGCCGTTTTGAGCCGCTTTGACGGGATAGTCTTGGTAGTCGAGCAGGGCATCAAGCGCACGCACGATTAGCTCGGCTGGCTCTTCGATATCGCTGACGTTTTCAACTTTACCCAAGTTGACCGCTGATAGAGTACACAGCGCGATTTCGCCTTCTTCGTCATTGATGTTATCAAGTGGTTTGGTCGGTAGTGCGATTTCCATACATAGGTTTGACTGGCGAATCGGTGCAACCGTCGCGTCAAATGGGCTGTGCGTGTTGCAATGATCGACGTTTTGGATATAGATACGACCTGTGCTGGCGCGCTCTTGCATCATCAGGCTGAACAAATCTGCCGCTGGGATTTGGCGGCTACGCACGTTAGGATCGTTTTCGTACTTGGTGTATAACTCTTCGAACTTGTCTTGATCTTCAAAGAACGCATCGTAAAGGCCTGGGGTATCGCCTGGTGAGAATAGCGAGATGTCTTGACCTTTGATGAGGCGCGTGTACATCGTTTTGTTTAACTGTACGCCGTAGTCCATATGACGGACACGGTTATCTTCAACACCGCGGTTGTTTTTGAGTACCAGTAATGACTCAACTTCTAAATGCCATAGTGGGTAGAACAACGTCGCAGCACCGCCACGGACGCCACCTTGTGAGCAGCATTTAACGGCAGTTTGGAACAATTTATAAAAAGGAATACAGCCAGTATGCTGTGCTTCGCCGCCACGGATAGGGCTACCAAGGGCGCGAATACGGCCTGCGTTGATGCCGATACCAGCACGCTGTGACACATAGCGTACGATGGCACTGGTGGTCGCGTTGATTGAGTCTAAGCTATCACCACATTCGATTAAGACGCACGAGCTAAATTGACGAGATGGCGTACGCACACCTGACATGATAGGCGTCGGTAGTGAGATTTTGAATTCTGAGGTCGCATCATAGAAGCGTTTGACGTAGTGTAGGCGGTCTGATTTGTCATAACCAGCAAACAAACACATACCAACGAGCATGTACAAGAACTGCGGGCTTTCAAAGACCGTCTTGGTCACGCGATCTTGTACAAGGTATTTCCCCGCCATTTGCTCAACAGCAGCATAAGCAAGGTTCATATCGCGCCAATGGTCAAGATACTCTTCTAGCTCGTCAAATTCAGCACGGCTATAGTCCGCTAAGATGTGCTGATCGTACTTGCCTGCGTCCGTTAAGGTTTTGACATGATCATAAAGATGCGGCGGCGTAAATCTGTTGTAGGCAATTTTACGCAGATGAAAAATGGCCAAACGCGCGGCTAGATACTGATAGTCAGGGGTGGTTTCAGAGATAAGATCGGCGGCTGACTTGATGATGGTTTCGTGGATATCGCGAGTCTTGATGCCTTCATAAAACTGGATGTGCGACTTTAGCTCAACTTGTGATACTGACACATTTTCTAAACCATCAGCGGCCCACGCGATAACCTTATGAATTTTGTCTAAATTAATAGGTTCTAAACGTCCATCACGTTTGGTTACTTGGATTTTATCAATATGTGTCATGTTGGCCTCTTAAGTTGATTACTTATAGTGATGCTGCCCGGCTGGTACTTGGCAGACATTCTTTATAACGCTAGCGCGACAGGTTTTTTTAGGCAAAAAGCTGCCGCTACTCATGATGATGATTAAAATCATTGAGTACTACATGTAGCGTGTTTGTTAGTAGGTAGGCACAATATAGCGGGAAAGTTTTGAAAATACTATATTGATTTTACGATAAAACTATGTTGCTGACAGTCCATATTTTGGCAAAGGACGATGGGACAAGGGTTAAGCGAGAATAAGAAAAATAATAAATTTTTTGTAAAAATGGAATGACCGTTTGCTTTTGATTCCTTCACAAATTATCAGGCCATAAAGAGCAGGCTAGTAATAAAAATGAGGGCGCAGATTGTACATCAAACCATAAAAAATCGCCACCCGTATGTTATTAATAGCGAGTGACGATTTGGACGAAAAAGATAGTGGTTTTAACCAACTATCATCCCGTTAAATAACGACGGTCTTATTAAACAACCATGCGTACCGTTTTGGCGTTATCAAGTGACGCATACAGCGCATTGACCTGATTGGCATTGGTTAAATATAGATTGACCCGCGCTGAGTGAAAACGACCCGTTCTAGAGGGCTTGACTTCGATAGAGGCCAAATCAAAATCTGGGAACTGACTGCCCAAGATAAGCTTCACTTCATTAAGCAAGCTTTCGTGCTGGCCTTCATGACCAATAATACTTAAAGGATAGTTCATCGGAAAATCCCAAAGCTCAGGATTTTGAATGTCCGTTTTTTTGCCTTTTAAGATGCCTTCATTGGGCGTGAGGTCAGTCACATTCACCGCTCTTTTGTTTGCTGGGTTTTGGCTATTGTCTCTTTGATCATCACTCATGATGTATGCCTCGCTTTTCTAAGAATTTGGCTATATAAATATTGGCCTTAACAAAGCCAAAAAGCTGAGACAGACTCAGGCTTTTAATGAACTCAATTGCTGGACAGGTGCCTTTATTAAGGGGAGTTTCTTTATGGGCTATTTATGGTGGTATCTGCACGATTTTTCAAGTACCGTGATATCCAACCATGATCAGTCAGGCGCTGTCATAAGCAACGACGAGCGTTGCCATTATACCGTTATGACAGATAATCATTGATAGGTGCAATAGCAGGTGGCAAGTCTGGTTCTTCCAAGGCTTCTAATAAATTGATCTCAATAGTACGTGACAGAGCGGTAAGCGGTAGTTGGTTGGCAGCCATGCCAAAGGGTTCTTCAAGCTCCTCGCTCAGCGCATCCAGACCAAAAAACGTATAGGCAATCACCGCACAAATGAGAGGCGTTGCCCAGCCTAGAGAGGCAACCAAGCCAAAGGGCAGCATAATACAATACAAGTAGGTCGTACGATGCACCAATAGCATATAAGCAAAGGGCAGTGGCGTATTATGAATACGCTCACAGGCAGCCAAGACAATCGTCATCGATGTCAGACGTTCGTCCATGTTTTGTATCACTTGCTCTGACGTAAGCCCTTGACGTCGAATATCCCCAAGCGCTTTCCCCATTAAACGCATCAGATAATCAGGTAAGTTTTGCGCTTGACGCATGCTGACATGATGCGTTGGGTCAACAAACCGCTCGATATCTTGCCACGGCTCAGTATCACGAAGGCGATGGCGCACAGCGTGAGTAAACGCAATGGTTAGATAAATCATGTTTTTCTGCAAATTTTGTCCAGCTTTGTCTTCTTCGTCTATAAAAGACAAGACTTGACGAGTGAGGCTGCGACATTCGTACACCAGCTGACCCCAGAGACTGCGAGCTTCCCACCAACGCTGATAGCTTGCATTATTACGAAATCCTAAAAACAATGATAAAGCGACACCGAGTAAAGTAAAGGTCGCTGTCCCATAGTAGGGGAATGAGTTCGGAATCCAGTGCTGCACAATCGTAATCAAAGTACTTAGTAGAGCAATTAACAGAATTTGTGGATAGATTTTTGGAATGATTGAACCGCGAAGGGTAAAAAATATTTTAAAACGGTGAGGTTTTTGCCGAACAATCATGTCAGTTTCCTAGCGATAAGGGTATAAATGCGCTACGTAGTGTACACGAAGATTTTAATATAGAAATAAAATGTGTAAAGTCCACCAACCATAAGTTCATCAAAGTCTATCGCTCACAAACAAAATAGGATTTTATAAATCGAACGCATCTATGTTAGAATGACCGCAAATATTATTTCATACACTCAAAAAAGCTACCTACCACAAAGATGAATACGCCACCCTAGTTGCATCTCTCCTCAGTAAACATTGCTATTGACAGCAATGACTCTTATAAAGCGTCTGACGCTTTTTCTTATGCATATGCGCTGCTTTTATGTTTGTCTCATTATTCGATGTTTCTACTGCATCATTAAGATCAAATGAATCATCAAGCTCAAACCACGAAAAGTAAGTTATGACAACGACTGACTAACGATGACAGTTCACATTTTTATACTCATTACTTGATGGGCATCATGCTCAGATAAAAATGTGTCAGATTGTTTGGCTCAGCTGTTTTCAAAATACTTTGTTTATTGACAAACTAAAGCTGCGCTCAAAAACTGAGCTCAAAATGTTGAATACAATTAAAGAACACTGGCTAGGCAACGTGAGAGGCGATGTCTTGGCTGGCATGGTGGTGGCTTTGGCCCTTATTCCTGAAGCGATTGCTTTTTCTATTATTGCTGGTGTAGATCCTCAAGTAGGTCTCTACGCTTCATTCTGTATCGCTGTGGTGATTTCATTCGTTGGTGGACGTCCAGCCATGATTTCTGCGGCAACGGGTGCAATGGCGCTGTTAATGGTCACATTGGTCAAAGAGCACGGTTTGCAATATTTGCTAGCAGCCAGTGTATTGACAGGCGTCATACAGATTATCTTTGGCTTTTTAAAGCTCGGTAATTTGATGAAATATGTTTCTCAATCTGTTGTCCTTGGTTTTATCAATGCGTTGGCCATTTTGATATTTATGTCGCAGATTCCTGAGTTGATGCCGCAAGCAGGCTCAAATTTGGTACATGTCTATGGTCTGGTAGCATTAGGTCTAGTGATTATTTATGGCTATCCCTACATTCCCAAAATTGGCAAAGTGATTCCATCACCGCTCATCAGTATTGTACTGGTGACCGCAATCGCTATTTTGTTTGGAGCAGAGGCGCGTACCATTAATGATATGGGGCAGCTTCCTGATACTTTGCCTCTATTTTTGATACCAGATATTCCGCTAAACCTAAATACCTTATTAATTATTTTTCCATATTCTATTAGTTTGGCGATCGTCGGTTTGCTTGAGTCTATGATGACCATGACCATCGTTGATGATTTGACCGATACCAAAGGGGATCGTACCCAAGAGTGTAAAGGTCAAGGCATCGCAAATATCTTTAGCGGGTTTTTTGGTGGCATGGCAGGCTGTGCGATGATTGGGCAGTCTATTATTAATGTAAAATCTGGCGGCTATACAAGGCTGTCTACCTTGGTTGCAGGTGTGTTTTTATTACTCATGGTCGTGTTTTTGAGTGACTGGCTAAAGCTGATTCCAATGGCAGCATTGGTTGCTGTGATGATCATGGTGTCAATTGGTACGTTTAATTGGGGCTCTTTTAAAGAGCTGAAAACCAAGCCGCTACAAAGTAATCTTGTGATGATTACGACAGTTGCTGTGGTAGTCGCCACTCATAACTTAGCGTATGGGGTACTCATTGGAGTATTACTATCAGCGTTGTTTTTCGCCAACAAAATCGAGCGCTATATGAGTGTGCATACCTATATGGATGCTGCAGGTAATCGTCATTATCACGTTGACGGTCAAGTATTCTTCTCATCAGCAGAGCGTATGACGGAATCCTTCGATATCAAAGAGTCTGTCTCCAAAGTCATTATTGACGTATCACGAGCACACTTTTGGGATGTGACGGCAGTTGCTGCGATTGATAAAGTTATCATCAAGTTTCGCCGTGAAGGCACCGAGGTTGAACTAATAGGTCTAAACGAAGCGAGCCAAACGATGATAGAGCGTTTTGGTATTCATGATAAACCCGATGCTGAAAAAAACTTAGGGGCTCATTAATAGCCTGGATTAACACATAAAAAAAAGCCGAGATAAACTCGGCTTTTTTTATACTAAGCTTACTAGAAGCTTAGTCGTTTTCAAGGAAAGAACGCAAGTGCTCAGAACGTGATGGATGACGCAGTTTACGCAATGCTTTTGCCTCAATCTGACGAATACGCTCACGCGTCACGTCAAACTGTTTACCGACTTCTTCAAGCGTGTGGTCGGTTGGCATATCGATACCAAAACGCATTTTAAGCACACGTGCTTCACGCTCAGTCAGATTGCCTAGTACATCACGAGTGGCTTCACGCAGACCAGCAGACGTCGCATCATCGACAGGACTTGAAATCGTGCCATCTTCAATGAAGTCACCTAAGTGTGAATCTTCATCATCACCAATTGGCGTCTCCATTGAGATAGGCTCTTTGGCGATTTTCAACACTTTACGGACTTTGACTTCGTCCATCTCTAAGCGTTCGCCTAATTCCTCAGGCGTCGGCTCACGTCCCATTTCTTGTAGCAACTGACGTGAGACGCGGTTAATCTTGTTGATGGTCTCAATCATATGTACAGGGATACGAATGGTACGGGCTTGGTCAGCGATAGAACGGGTGATTGCCTGACGAATCCACCACGTAGCATACGTTGAGAATTTATAACCACGACGATATTCAAACTTATCCACCGCTTTCATCAGACCAATGTTACCTTCTTGAATCAAATCCAAGAACTGTAGGCCACGATTGGTATACTTTTTGGCGATAGAGATTACCAGACGTAAGTTAGCCTCAACCATCTCTTTTTTGGCACGGCGAGCTTTTGCTTCACCGACAGCCATACGACGCGCCACGTCTTTCATGTCGTGGATTTTCATGTCGAGCTGCTGCTCATAATCACGGATACGACGTTGTAATAAAATAACGTCATCAGTGACTTTTTCTAGTGTGCCAGCAAATGCAGGTTTGCCCTTGATGCGCTCAATAAGCCAATCGACGTTGGTTTCGTTACTTGGGAAAGTCTTACGGAACTCTTCACGCGGCATACGACCACGGCGAATAACCAAACGCATGATTTGGCGCTCAAGCTTACGCACGTCATCATAAACATCATGCATGATGGCCATGACTTGATCTGACAAGCGGTTGTTCAGCTTTAACATCATAAAACGTTCAGCGAGTAGGGCATAAGCGTCATCTGCTTGTACACTACCACGGCCGTAGTCTAACAAGGCTTGCTTGGCTTTGATGAATAAATGCTCGATTTCTTCTAGACGTAAGCGGACTTCCTCTGGATCAAGACCGCTGGTTTCTTCTTCGGCTTCTTCTTCAACGTCGTCTTCATCTTCGTCATCATCATCTAATGCTAGTGCCTTGGCATTGGCTTTTGCTTTGATGATTGGTGGGTTTTCTTTTTCTTCTTTGATTCGCTCTCGCTCTTCTTTTGCTGCTTCTTTGGCTTCTTGGGCAGCAATCTTGTCTTCTTCGGTTTCAGGATCTAAAAAACCAGTAATGACGTCAGAAAGCTTTTTCTCACCATCTTGCACTTTTTGATATTCATCAAGGACGAACTGCACAGTACCTGGCCAATAGGCCATAGCATGCTGTACATCACGAATACCTTCTTCGATACGCTTAGCAATGGAGATCTCACCTTCACGGGTAAGTAGATCAACAGTACCCATTTCACGCATATACATACGCACAGGATCAGTGGTACGACCGGGCTCCGTCTCAACAGACGCCAATACGGCTGCTGCTTCATCCGCTGCCATATCATCATCACTTGAATCATCGTTCATCAAGATGTCATCGGCATCGGGTGCTGATTCAAAGATTTTAATACCAACGTCAGTTAGCATTTGCACAATATCTTCGATCTGATCGCTTTCGGTAATAGAGTCGGGCAGTTGGTCATTCACCTCAGCATAGGTGAGATACCCCTGCTCTTTACCCATCTGGATTAAGGTGGCCAGTTGAGATGTGGACTTAGAAACTGACTTATCGTTCATAAATACTCGCTTACTTGCATCGGACATTTTTATATTGTGACTCGCTATCGCTTGTTGGGTGCGTTGATCTTATCAATCGATTGATCAAAATGGGGCGTAGAGGTTGTCAATAATATCAAAAATGAGTTGATATGAATAAAGGCTCAAAACACTACAATAACACTGCTGAAAAACAGCTAAACATTCAAAAAGGCTTCAAACACTGAGGCCTAAAAAACAGATACCTAAAAAATGTGTGCTTAACGAGGCGTGCGTATCATCACTTACTAAGCAATGCTACAAATACACAGCGACACAGTTTAACACAGACCAGCGCGGTCAAGCACGAGGTAGTGATATCTACCCACTATTTTTTACTGATTATTTGCCATCAGCGAAACGATTAATAGGCTTCACATGCTACTGGGCATAATCATTAGTAGTGGGGGCAGCCACGATACTTTTAAAGGGCAACCGTTTGAGAAACAAAAATTAAGCGTAGGCGCTAAGATTGAACGGTGACCATCTGCGCCGATTGTTCGGCTTGTTGGGCGCGCAACCAGTCATTCAATAACTGCGACTGCTTACGAACAATTGCCAGTTTGATATGGTCTGGATTTTTTATCAGCTCTTGCATCTTTTTTTGTAAATGTAATTTGAGCAACTGCATGACCAAATTTTCAACCAGCTCATCTAGGCTTAATACATTTCTTGCGGTCAATGTTTTATAAAATCCACCCCAACCACGGCTAAGCGTCTCTTGCGTGAGCGGCTTTAGATTGGATAAGATAAAGTGCGCCGCTGCATTGGCATCTTTTGGCAAGTAATTGAGACAGCGTTTGATGGTACTGACAATATCAAGCAAGGCGTTGTCTTGTAAGTCCTCCCAAGCCACAGGACGCAAAACGTCAGGCGATGCTTTTTGTTGGATATGGGGAGGCAAATGCAAACTGTTGATACCAGCACGCTGCCAAATGATTTCTATAGGGTCATCAATAAGCGTGCGCGGTTGAAACAAAAAACAAAGTTGCAGTTGCTGACTGATGGTCATGTCACCATCAAAATCTAACAGCGCATCTTTGGCCTCGACATTTTGACTACGTTTGCCGCCCAGTTTTTGATAAATATCATTATTAAGCAGATAGCGAAAGCTGCTGCCTTTGGGTAAGGCCGTCGTTAACGAACGAACTTGAGACATCAGTTTGGCTTTGCCTTCAGCCAAGGTTAAGTCATAACGCTCACTCAAATAAGCAAAAATATACTGAGATAAAGGCATGGCATTGGCGATTTGCTCGCGCATGGCATCGCCCCCCTGACTTTTGATAAAGGTGTCAGGGTCATGGTTGTTGGGTAAAGTTAAAAACCGCAACTCTTTATCATCAGCCAATACAGGCAAAGCCACTTCAAGCGTGCGCCAAGCGGCTTTTTGTCCTGCACTATCACCATCGAAACTTAGGGTCAAAGTCGGGTTCAATGTCAACAATCGAGATATCTGACTCTCATTAATTGCCGTACCCATTGATGCGACTGCGCCATAAATACCCGCTTGATAGAGGGCAATGACATCCATATAGCCTTCGACCACAAGCCAGCTGTCAGCACGTTGCTGGCGTGACTCATAATAGCCGTATAGCACATGCTGCTTGTGAAAAACGGGTGAATCTGAGGAGTTGATATATTTGGGTTTTACTTCATTGTCGAGTGCTCGACCACCAAAGCCAATAGTGCGACCTTGATTGTCCCGAATAGGAAAAATCACACGATCACGCAATAAGTCGTAATCTCGTCCAGATTCTGATTGGCGAACCAAACCTAATGCTTTTAATCCTTCAATATCTTGTGGAAATTGATGCTCAAGATGCTGCCAGCCAAAAGGGGCATACCCCAAACCGAACGTCTCAAATATGTCTTCTGCGATACCACGTGATAAAAAATAGTGCTTGGCATGAGGGTGAGTAGCAAGGTTGTGCTGATAAAACTGCTGTATTTGCTCGAGTAGCTCATACAAGTTACCGTCTTCATCAGCAGAATGATCCATACTGTGCAGATCTGTGATTGCGTCAGTATCTGTCAGCCACGAAGGTGGATAACCATTACCGCTGTCGCCGCTGCTTTGATAATCTGAGCCGTAGCCCTCAGATGAATAAGGCGCTGAGTCATAAACGTCTAATGGTGGATAGTTGTCATAATGACCATCATCGTAAATGACAGAATCTGAATACGACAGAGAGCTATTGTCTTGATTTTGACCAACAGGCGTAGGATTGTCTGATTGAGTAGCTGTTGGTGTTTGAGATGTCGGCTTGACAGTGGACTGTTTGGTGCGTTGATAGCTAACATTTTGCTGTTCTTCTTTTGGCACCTCAATGCCCGTTTGCTTTGACAGCTCATTAACGGCTTCAATAAACGTTAAGCTTTCATAGTCTCGCAAGAAACTGATGGCGTTACCACCAACCCCGCAACCAAAACAGTGATAAATGTTTTTTTGTGGATTGACATAAAAAGAAGGCGACTTTTCACCATGAAAAGGGCAGCAGCCTTTATATTCGTTGCCCGCTCTTTTGAGCGTGGTATGACGTCCAATGATACTGATTAAGTCAGCTTGGCTATTTAATTGTTCGAGAATATGGTTAGGAATGCTCATACAAAAAATAGTTTACCATAGGTCAATTAGGTTAAGACACAGCCGATAAATCAGTCATAGCAAAATATCGAGGGCAGAAAAATAAGGTCAACATAATGTTGACCTTATTATTTATGACACGCAGTAGACAGCATGGCGCTGCCTAAAGAAATCGGACTTAATTCATGCCTGCATCAGTGTCCGATGGTGTCAGCATAATACCGTCGCGCTCAGACTCAGGTAGAGTTGTGCGGCGTGTTGGGTTGATGTTTTGCGGATCAACGTTTGCTTCTCTAGCAGTAGAGCTTGTGCTTGATTGACTAGTGACGCGCTCTGTCGATGCTTCTGGCAATCCTAACCCAATATTGACACCATTGCTATTTGTAGAAGATGTGAAAGAACCCGCTATCGGTGCATTAGCTGGTGCAGCATTATCACTAGGCAGTCTCAATTGATTGGCGTTGCGAATCATTTGGAGTTTGGTGGCACCATTATATTGACCAGTGGCAGCAGAAGCATCTGTTGTACTTGAGCGACCAAGCTTTCCAAAGGTTATTTTGTTGAGCCACGTGCTGTCACGTTTGGTTTTTAATTTGACACGGCCATCATTGGTCAACCAATTGGGATAATTGATTTGTAATAGGGTTTTATACTCGTTTGCCAAATCAGTCAGACCCAATTTGCCATGGCTATAAGCAAGAACGGCAATGGCTTCTGGCGTAGATTCACTGAGTGGATAATATTGGAACACCCATTTGGCACGGTTCACAGCAGCGACATAGGCTTCACGTTCGATATACCAATTGGCAGCGCTCATCTCACTTTCAGCAAACTGATTGTAAATAAAGGTCATACGCTGAGCAGCATCTGGTGCATAAGGGCTGTTCGGGTATTTATTAATAAGCTCTTGGAAATTGGCAAAAGCAATACGCAAATAGGCGGTATCGCGCTCTGCTTGATTTAACTTAAACAGCTTTAAACCTTCTGATGAGCCTTCCATATTGGCTACGCCGCGTACATAGTAGGCGTAGCTGACTTGTGGATTAGATGGGTATAGACGAATGAATTGTTCAGCGCTGGATGCGGCCATTTCAAACTCACCGCTGGCATACTGTGCGTACATCATATCGAGTAGGGCTTGCTCGGCGTACTGTCCAGTAGGGTAAAAAGTACGCAAATTGGTCAAGTCTTCGATGGCTTGATTGTAGCGGTTTTTGTCGATCTGAGCGATGGCATCGTTATAATAGTTTTGCTCTGATTTTTCGGCAGTTTCTACTGCATCGACGTCTTTTTTACCAGTCAGGTTTTTGAAAGTCTGACAACCCACAAGGTTTACGCTAAGCGCAAGTAAGGTTATTGAGGACAGTTTGATAAACGTATTGCCAACAGCTTGCATACTTCTTCTCCGACACAAGACGCACAATAGCAGCGCCATTATGCTATATAAAAGGTTAATAATAAAAAACGATGCTTATGGCATCAGTTAACTGTCTACTATCGAGTATGCTTATGATCAAGCGAACTCATTAAGAATATGATTTTCATCGAATGCGGTTTTGCTATGGTTAATAACTTGTGCATTAGATCAAAATCTTATTTTATGCTAATAAAATACGATTATTTTAAGATACAGTGCCATAGCATACAGCAAAATATGGCTATACTTTATAGAATAACGCTGGCCTCGTCTATTTTTTCACCATCTAATTATAGCGGCATGATGCCAAATATCCATAAATCTTTAGTACTGAGGCATTTTAACATCACTCAGATAAGCCAGAGCAATTTTTTGGCCACACTATACTAATACAGTTACATGGAAGTTCATCTACCCACAAATACGATGGCTTTTGAGGTCGCTCGATCTGCGCTCTGATTATAGCCTAGCATTTTAACATGAGCGGCCATTATGAGCGATCTCCAATGTCACTGGCATCGCTAAATATACAGTAAATTACAGCAATGTCATATTCTAGAGAGTTACTAATTGAAGCTCGGCAAGGTGATGTACCATCAAAAAAAGACAGATAAAACAGTGCGTCTATAGGGCTTAAGCGCTTGGCATGATACACTATCGCCATATTGCTTCCGCTTTTTTTGACGATGATTCTTTTTAAGATACATCAGTAATCAATGAGCGGTCGTCTGTTTTTTATAAAACTCCCTTTAATGTTGCTATTTCAAGCCATGTTAGGAAGTTTACCCTATATAAATCTTCTATGAATAATAATGCTATGACTACCCATTTACCACCGAATCAGTCGCTAGATACTGATTCATCAGCACAAGAGTCACCAATGCCAAATAACGTTTTAAAAAATGACGAGCCTGACAATCAAGAAATGCAAGAAATGATTGATGAGAACACTAATGCTCTTGATAATGACGACTTGCTCGAAGAAGACAGCGATATTGAGGACGAGATTGACGATAGCGACATAGATGATGGCGATGATGAGGTCCCTGTTGCTGGTCAAGCCATACCAGTGGTGGTAGATATGACACACATTGTTACCGAAGATCAGTCTGGCCTGCGCATTGATAAAGTCGCTTCACAGGTGTTTTCAGACTTCTCGCGTGTGCAAGTACAAGGTTGGATAACTGACGGAAGCTTGCTCTATAACGGCAGTGTGCAACGACCAAAAGTTCGTGTCAAAGCCGATGATGTTCTACATCTATCAACGACGTTGCAGCAGCATAGTGAAGATCAGCCAGAAGACATCGATATCGATGTTGTCTATGAGGATGACGACGTACTGGTGATTAACAAACCGGTGGATATGGTCGTTCATCCGGGCGCTGGCAATCAGACGGGTACTTTGGTCAATGCGCTTTTATATCATTATCCGCAGCAACATCATCTGCCGCGCGCAGGTTTGGTACATCGTATTGACAAGGACACATCAGGGCTTTTGCTCATTGGCAAAACCAAACCCGCTCAGATGGCTTTGATGGAGCAGCTAAAAGATAAATCGGTCTATCGCCATTATCAATGTGTGGTGGCAGGGGATGCAGCAAGCTTACTTCGTCACAGGCGTATTGATGCACCGATTGGTCGTCATCGCACTCAGCGTACCAAAATGACGGTGATGACCGCCGGGCGTGAGGCAGTGACGCATTTGTTGAATGTCACACCGCTCAATGAAAACTACTGTTTATTAGATGTGGGACTAGAGACAGGGCGTACGCATCAGATTCGTGTACATCTCAGTCATATTACGTATCCGCTAGTAGGGGATCGTGTTTATGGTGGGCGTCGCCAACTGCGTTCGGGTCTATCAGAAGCTCAGCGTCAAGCGATTAGTAACTTTCCACGTCAAGCCTTGCATGCCTATACATTAGGATTTGTTCATCCAACGACAGGCGAAGACGTTGAAGTCACAACACCACTGCCTGAAGATATGCAGCAGTTGATAACAGTGTTAAGCGACGGCTATGATGATGAATATGACAAATAAGCAAGTATTTATAAATGCTTGTGATAGCTGGTAAAGAGTTAATGACTGCCGGCGACATAATCACCATATACGAATAATAACAACCCATGAATACGGTACATCAGCCATGATTAATACGTTTCCTATGACATTGCTGGCGCAGGTTGATGATGTGGCGGTTTTTCAAACGTCTGCTTTTTCTAGCGATGATACTCCCCATATTGAGGCGCTTGGTTCAAAGAAAGAGCAAGCTGAAGAAAAAAGTAGGGCTGATTATGGCGAGCTAAATCTAGGGTTGCATGTCAAGGATAATGCGACAAGTGTATTAAATAATCGTATGCGTCTATTGGCTGCCATCAATGAGCAAATGACAGATATATCTTTTAAGAATGAGCTGTGCACTCAAGTCAAAAGCTTGCACTGGGTCAGTCAAGTTCATGGCAAGCACATTTATGATGTTGATGCTACTGCACTAGGTATGGAGCCAATGCCCGCTGATGCGATAATTAGTCAACAGCAGGGTCTTGGTCTTGCCATAATGACGGCTGATTGTGTTCCCATCGTTTTATATCAACCAGCAAGTGGTCAGATTGCAGCAATTCATGCAGGCTGGCAAGGGTTGGCATGCGGCGTTATTCAAGCAACGGTTCAGCGTTTTAGAGAGTTTGGACCGATAAGTGCTTGGATTGGTGTTTGTATCAGTCAAGAAAACTATGAGGTTGGTCGTCAAGTTCGTGACCAATTATTAGCAGGCTGCGTAGAAACTCAGTCATTAACGGCTTCTGATATTGAGAATTTTGACCAGCGGTACGTTGTTAATAGCGAGGCAGACAATGCTGATAAGCTCAAACTTGATCTACCAAAGCTGGCTGCCGATCAATTAAAGGCGACTGGTGTAACGTTAGTGGGTGGGTTGCCTGAGCATTGTAGTTACGCTGATAATCGATATTACTCCTATCGTCGTCAGACGCATTTGAATCAGCCTGCTACAGGGCGTATGGCGCTAGTGATTGTTCGTGGCCTTTCTGCGTTTTGATAAAAGCTATTTATTAATAGAAGCGATGTAAGGATGGCTATTCGTTTGTAGCATTTATAATGTTAATCGTCCAAAAAAATAGCAGACTTAATATAAGTCTGCTATTTTTTATTCACAAATTATTGATTTTTTAGCATACAGAATCATTAGATTTTGGTACAGACAGCCCAAACAATGGGCGCAGATATAAGGCTAAAAAAGTCCCTGCCATTGCCATGATACCCCAAATATAACCATGAGCACTAAAAGAGGCAATACCACCAAAATAAGCACCGATATTACAGCCAAAAGCCAGACGTGCGCCATAACCCATCATCAACCCGCCAATCACAGAGGCTGCAAAATTACCTAGAGTAATCTGAGTAAATTTGAATAAACCTCCTGCTGCTGAGGCAATAAAAGCACCGATGATAATACCGATATTCATGACCGTGGTCGAATCAGCAAAGATTGAAGCATTTAGCGCAGCGGCATTGGTGCCTTGCCAATAGCCCCAGCTTGCAACATCAACGCCAAAGTTGCTTGCAATTTTAGAGCCCCATAATGCAAATGCAGAGGTGATACCCCATGGCTGACCACGCGTGATCAATGTTAGCGCATTCAGTATGGCTAAGATGATTGCTGCTGCAAATAATGGCCATGAGCCGCGAAAAATGCGTCTCCAACCTTTTTCAGTCGGCACGGGTGCCATTTTCGGTGCTTTGGTTTTTTTCTCAACAATAAGTGTGACCCATGCAATCAGAGCAAATAGTGCCAACGATACTATCCAAGCACCACTATAGCCAAGACCTGTGGACGTCGCTAAAGAAAAAGGGGCAAAGGAGGGCATCTCTTCTGTCCAAAACGGCAGATGATAAGCGCCAACAGTTGCGCCAATGACGAAAAAGATAAAGGTTATGAACATCACTGAACGTCCACCGCCAACGGCGTAAAGCGTACCAGAGGCACAGCCGCCGCCCAGCTGCATACCAATACCGAATACAAAAGAGCCGACGAGTAAACTGACGCCAACGGGTGATACATACCCTGCGACCGAGCCGCCAAACAGGGTCGTACCATAGGCAAGAATAGGGGCAAATAGACTGACTGCAACCGCTAACATCAGCATATGAGAACGCATTGCTTGTCCATTACCCACTGACATCAGACGTCTAAATGCAGAAGTAAAACCAAAACGCGCATGAAACAGAGTATAGCCAAGCAATAAGCCGATAATAAAAAGTAAAGGCTGAGCCATAGGCTGGGTGCCAAATAGATAAATCAGCATAACAAACCCAGCAAGTGCGCCACCTACTACCAGTAGCTTCTGCGGGTCATTTAGTGCCAAGGTCCCTCTAGCAATAGGGTCTAGTGTGTCATTTACGGGTTGAACTTTCGTTGTTGTAATAGCCAAAAGAGTACATCCTTCTCTGATATATGTTTTCAGAGTTTATTATTTAAATAGTTTTTTGGAATATTTAAGCAGTATATTCGCGAATAGTTGAATAAGCGCCCTATGATAAACCCGTTTTTTAAAAGCGTGACAAGAAGAGGAAGAATTTATATATTCTTTAATGGAATATATAAGATTGTAATGGCTGATTAATGATTGATAGTAATACAGCGAATTTATCTTTTTCCTTACCTGTTGTTTATTTAATCTACTGACCGCTCATTTATTAAAAATAGTTATATTTTTAGAACACTGATTAAGTTCTTATAAATATAGCAAATAAGATCAGGTTGAATTTACGAAAGCTTGCCTCATATTAGCTAAATAAATGAGATATCTATAACATACATTTTTAGTATCCTAAAAACAGACTCTTAGTCTGTTCAATTAATCCATAATTAGAGTTTGTATGAATACATCTGTCGAATCGCCTTTAACCTCCACATCCACTGATAACGTACCCAACGTTTCTATTGCCGTGATTTTTCATAGTAACTATGGGCACACCAAGCGTGTTGCTGAGGCTATTGTCAAAGGGGCGCACCAGCAATTACCAGAATCACAGGCCAAAGTTGTCGATGTTCATGATGTCGATTGGGATTATTTGGATCAAGCAGACTTGTTGGTGTTTGGTAGCGCTGTCTATATGGGTAGCGTGACGGCTGAATTTAAGACCTTTATGGATGAAACCTCAAAGCGTTGGTATCATCGGGTATGGGAAGGTAAGTGGGCAGCAGCCTTTGCCAACTCTGGTGGGCTAAGTGGCGACAAATTGGCAGTATTGCAGCAGATTTCTTTATATGCGATGCAGCATGGCATGAATTGGATTGGGTTGCCCTTGATGCCAACAGGTCATGAAGCCCATGATTTAAACCGTCTGTCCAGCTTCTTGGGGTTAATGACACAATCTTTGGATGGACCGCCAGAAGAAACGCCAGGGCCTGGCGATATTGATACGGCTATTTGGTTCGGTGACCATTTAGCAAAAACCATTATCAAACATCAGCCCGCTTCTGCAAAACCTTGAGATAAGGTGATAGGTTGCCCTTAAAATAGTTCAATAAAAAAACAGATGCCAGATTAGTATCTGTTTTTTTGCTTTACTGGGTATGGTTTTGTACAGCAAGAGGTGCGGTGACGGGTATGGGACTATCAACAAATTGAAACGATTGACAACCTGTGATTAGCAATACCGAGGTCAATAAACAGCTTAGCGTTAAGGATTTCATAAAGGTATCTCAGAAAGCAATCAAGGATAAAAAGATACTGGTCATTACAAGTAATATTATAAAAAGCGCCTCGTATAACGTTAGGCGCTTTTTATATTTCATACTTTACATTAATAGAGCGAAGCCGATCATCTTATTTGGGACTAGATGACCATACTGGTGAGCGGATGACGCCTTGTCCTGACTTACCGAATGCTTCACCACCATTCAGTGACTTGATGGTCAGCACACCTTTACCGCCTTGCTTTGATGCATATACCACGCGTTTACCGTTTGGAGAAAAGCTTGGTGCTTCATCGATACCTGTATTACCCAGATTAGCAGTAACCGCGCCATTGTTATTCATGATGGCAGCTGATCGTCCACTCAAAAAAGCAATTTGTGAGCCATCGCTACTATATTGCGGACTGGTAGCATAACCGCTATTAGATACTTTAGTCGTGCGACCTGAGCCAAACTCATAACGATAAATTTGTGGCTTATTAAAGCCCGCCCGATCACTGACAAAGACGAAAGATTTACCATCGGGTGCATAGCTTGGTTGCACTTCGCTACTAGGCCAATTGGTAAGTCTTCTAGGCTGACCGCCACTGGCACTCATCTCATAAATATGAGCACTGCCTTCAAAGCTGCTTGAAAATAGTATCTTACTACCATCAGGGGAGAATGAAGGGCTTAAATTACTGCCTGCAAAGGGCGTTAACGCACTTGCACCGCCGCCACTGACATTTTGTACATAAATAACAGGGTATGACTTATCACGCTGTACAGAGTAGGCGATACGACTGCCATCTGGTGACCATGTTGGTGAAAAGATTGAGCCTGCAACTTCTGTGATAGTTTTGGCGTTTTCGCCATCTGCATCCATGACTTTTAGGCGTGAGACTTTCTCTTTCCCAGCGCCAATCTCTTCAATATAGGCGATACGCCCTGAAAAATCGCCTGGAATACCTGTGATAAGTTCATACACTTTATCGGAGATAACATGTCCAGCATAACGTAGGCTTTCTCTATTATTATCAGCCGTCAAGCTTTGTTTGCCTTCGATGACTCGACCAGATTTAACGTCAATCACTTCATAATCGGTCACTATCTTGCCGCGATTACTGCGTGTAGTGCCAACCACTAGGTAAGGAATCCCCATACTTTGCCAAACAGGCAATGTGCCTGCCAGCTCGCCACTGCTGTGCGGCTGCTGTGGTAGGTTTTGGCTCGTGACTTTTAGCTCAGTCTTACTCAAGTCATTTAAGACAATAGGTGATAAAACCGAATCGCCAGCGAAGGGCACAAAAGCCACTTGGTTTTGCTGGACGGGGATTTCATAATCCAATTCTAAAACGACAGGTGCGGCAAATAGACTAGGAGAAACGAGGAGAGTAGAGGCACTGGCGAGTAAAGAGGTCAATAGTTTCTGATGGGTACGCATGAGTCAGTTGAGCTCCTAAAGCAATATGGTTATCATTTTTATAAATAAGGGAGGTTGCCCTTGTCATGATAGTAGTGCCGTGTATCGCACGGTAATAACGGTTTAACATCACGTTATCAATAATATAAGACATGAGCAACGGATTAATTACTGCCTTTAAACTGTATGGTAAAGGTAGGGTATTTAGGATCGTCGGTATCGATTGGTAATGAGCCTGTATCCAATACGGCTTGCTTGGCAGCCTCATTCACAGCGCTATCAGGCCCTGAAGCAGAAACATTAACAATATTTCCACTCGCGTTGACAGTAATGGTTAGCGTTGCGCTTTGAGTGGAGCCTTTCGCTGCGGTCGGTGGATTATAATTACGTTTGATCAAACCAACAATCTCACTGTTGCTGGCGCCGCGGTTACCACTGGATGCAGAGCGACTGCTACCTTTAGTGAGACTGGACGTGGCTGTATCGCCAGAAATACTGGATTGACCATCTGATAAATTGTAGGTTTTACCCGCACTACCTGTATTAATTTCTATATTACGATCACTTGCAGTAGGGCGTGTAATCTTCGGTGGGTTATTCTGTTTACTACGAAACTCTCCCAACCTTTCTTGCTCTTCTGCACGCTGCTCTCGTTTATTTTGCTCAATTTGACTGTGTTCTTCGGCCACTGAGTCGTCCAACTGCGCTGCCCATTCAGCCATCCGGCGCTCATAATCTTGGTTTTGCTCAAACAAGCGCTGTTGTTGATCTTCGCTCATGAGCATTGGCTGGCTAGCATCATCAGAGCGTGTAAAAACAGGTACGCGCTGAGAATTGGTTTGATTTGGGTTCTGTGTACTAGCACTATCGTCAAATGTGTCTGTTTGCGTCATGCTAGTAGCGCTGCTTTCAGCCTGCATGGCACTGGCTGCTGCTGCACGATTGGCCAAAATCTGTCCTTGCATCTCAGCAAGCTGCTCAGGTGATACCATGACAGTCTCAATACTACCAGCCGTTTCTACCTCAGCATGTTGATAATTATAAATAAGCACACCAATCACAAGTGCATGTGCCACCAAACTGAGTAGCGTCGGCAAGGTAAGACCATTGCCTTCAGGTTGAGTTGGTACATAAACGATAGGAGCATTATGCATGGTAGAGATACTCAAAAACGAGGTTCGTCAAATGATCAGTTTTATTATAGCAAGTTGGGCTAAGAATAGACGTCATTATAATGAAGGTGCGGGCAAGGGCGCCCCTGTTAACAGACCAACTTTTTGGATACCTGCTTGTTGTAAGGTCGCCATTAGGGTCATGATGGCACCATACTGATTGTTTTGATCCGCATTAATCATGACTTGCAAAGGTTGCGCCCCAGCATCGGCACTTTGATTTTGTAGATTGGATAGGGTGTCAATCAACTCCGGCTCGCTAATGGGCAAATCAATATTGTTTTCATAACTGATAAAAATCTCACCGCTATCGGTCAATGAGACAATAACCGGTAGCTGACTTTGGCTCATGGTATTGGTTTGCTCTTTTGGCAAGTCAACATCGACGCCCGTGATCAGCATAGGTGCTGTCACCATAAATATCACAAGTAGCACAAGCATTACGTCAATATAAGGAACGACGTTCATCTCCGCGTTGAGTGCTTTTTTCTCACGGCGATATGGGCTTTGTCTCATAACCCTGTCACCTGACTCGCGGTAGCCTGATGGTCTCTACCAGTGATACTTTCTGCACTGGTCTCACGTTGGAGCATGCCTGTCATCTCATCGCAAAACAATGCGCGTGAGTCATACAGTTGGCTCGATTTGGCCGTAAAATGGTTGTAAGCCAGTACCGCAGGAATAGCAGCAAACAGTCCCATAGCAGTCGCGATTAACGCTTCAGCGATACCAGGCGCCACAGAGGATAACGTGGCTTGCTCAGTTTGAGATAGCCCTAAAAACGCGTTCATAATACCCCAAACCGTACCAAATAGACCAATATAAGGGGCCACTGATCCAATACTTGCTAGCGTGGTTAATCCTGACTCTAGTAATTGCTGCTGACGCCCTAAACCGACCCGCAGCTTGCGCTCAACGCCATCAATGATGTCATCTTTAGGTTGGCGCTTTTTATGCATTCTTAAATATTCAGAAAATCCCACATAGAAGATTTGCTCAAGCCCTTGACGTTCAGGAGAGCCTTGAACACCTTGATACAGTTTGGCCAAATCTTCACCCGACCAAAACCACGTCTCAAACTGCTGATCGAAGTTTTTGGCAGTCCCAAGCCGTGCACTCATACGAAAAATAATTACCCAGCTGAGTAAGGAAGCCAATAACAATAACGCCATTACTATCTGTACCAAAAGACTGGCTTGAGTAATAAGGTCAATAATATTTAAAGATTCAGGCATGTATGAGACTCATGAATAATTGATAATGACTGGCAGGGCGCAGCACGCAAACCAAGTTAGACCATCTAATAAAACATAGAATATGACACCAAAAATGCACTTTGATTTTGCACATTGCTATCAACCGCTTAGTTTACTGGTAAATGTACAAAAGGTCATTTATTAAAGTGTTAAATACTCAATAATATGAATTTAGCCTATTCCAATCGTGAACCATCGTTAGCTCATATCTTTCTATTAAAAGTAGGAATATAGCGTTGTACAGGTACAAGATTTTTTATTTACTTTGTGATTTATAAGTTGAAGAGATAAAAAACTATGAGTACGGTACTATGATTTTTGAGGCATAAGGACTGTATTGTAATATTGAAACCTTGTTCAGTCATTGCTCACTAGGACGTCAGAAAATCAGATTTGTACCCATAAGACACGGGTAATGATTGAATTTGTACCGCAATTTCTCTAAAATGTTGCACTTTGTTACCGCTGCCTTTTGATTATGACGTCGCAATTTTTTGTTGACGTCATATTTATTTTTGGCACCAATAAATTTGTTCTTTCACTAGCAAGCTGGGCGCGACACTTATGAATGCAATTGAACGCTATTTTGGGATTAACGGTGAAAACACCACGGTCAAAACGGAAATTCTTGCTGGTATAACTACTTTTTTGACCATGGCATATATCATCTTTGTGAACCCTAACGTATTGGCTGAGGCTGGTATGGACAAAGGGGCGGTGTTTGTGGCCACCTGCCTGGCCGCAGCAATAGGCTGTTTTATCATGGGGATTTATGCCCGATTGCCTGTGGCATTGGCACCAGGTATGGGTTTGAATGCTTTTTTTACCTATGGTGTCGTACTGGGTATGGGGTATGCGTGGCAAACGGCACTAGGCGCTGTTTTCCTATCGGGTTGTTTGTTTATTATTTTAAGCTTATTTAAAATTCGTGAATGGATCATTAATGCCATTCCAACCAGTCTTAAGCAGGGCATTGTGGCAGGTATTGGTGCTTTCTTAGCATTTATTGCACTTCAAAGCTCAGGCATTATTGTTGGCCGTGATGCCACATTAGTAATGCTTGGTGATATGACCTCATTTGCGCCAATGATGGCAGCTTTGGGGTTCTTTATCATTATTGGCTTGGTCTATAAAAAGGTCCCAGGTGCGGTCACTATCGGTATTTTGATTGTTACTCTGATTAGCTTGCTGACAGGTCATACGCATTTCGCTGGCATTGTGTCTGCTCCGCCATCCATTACGCCGACTCTGTTAGAGCTTGATATTGCAGGCGCGTTTGACGTTGGGATGATCAGTGTTATTTTTGCTTTTTTATTCGTTGATTTGTTTGATACAACAGGCAGCCTAGTAGGTATCGCCAGTAAAGCAGGTTTGATTGATAAAGATGGTAATATCCCTAACATGGACAAAGCTTTATTGGCAGATTCAACGGCGACTGTGGCAGGCGCTATGCTTGGTACCTCATCGACGACCAGTTATATAGAAAGTGCTTCTGGTGTGGCGTCTGGTGGACGTACTGGTCTAATGGCAGTAACGGTTGGCGTATTGTTTGTGCTGAGTATTTTCTTCGCACCATTGGCAGGCATGATCCCTGCTTATGCGACGGCTGGCGCGATTTTCTATGTGTCAGTATTAATGCTATTTACGTTAAAGGACATCAACTGGGAAGACTTAACAGAAGCTGCTCCGGTAGCGGTCGTACTGTTATTAACACCGCTCACGTATTCTATTGCAGATGGTATTGCGCTTGGCTTCATTACCTTTACCGCGGTCAAGCTGATGACAGGTAAATTCTCTGAGATTACCATTCCTGTTTGGGTACTAACCGTTATCTTACTTGCTAAGCTAGTATTGCTATAGGCATCTGATAGTTAATTTCTTACCTTGTATGACTATTTTGAGTCCCCTTTATTCTGAATGAATGAAGGGGATTTTTCTTTGCGTAAAAGATAATCCAGTGTTACCTTATAATCGCAAGTATTTGATTTAAAGAAATTAAATGTTAATAGTAAATAAAAAAATATAACCAGAGCGTCATGCTGACTAAGGTGCTGATAACTGGTTGTTTTTCAGCATAATATGAATTTAGAAAAATAGTAAATAGTGTTAGTTTGAAAATTTTTTTCATGCTAATATGCCCAAGTTAAGCGCATCACCTCAATCAACGCCGTAGAGGTTTTTCTTACAGTGAATTAGCGTCAAATAAGATGACAGATTTAGACCTAGTCAAAGTGATAATTCATTATCTTTGTTTTGATTTAGCGATAAAACCATCTGCTCATCACACTCCTTTCACTACTAACAAGAAGAAGGCACTAATGTCGCTTAACTGTTTGTTGCCTTTGTATTGTTAATGTAGCCCGTTTAACACTCGAACGACCTACTTAACCATTTCCAGCCGATGCTGGATTTTCCCGTTTTGTAATGGCGCCGTTTGGTCTTTTGATTACCGCTGTGAGTATCATTACTAACCACTGTTTAAAGCAACAGTGGGCGTAGGCACTTAGGCGTCATAATCAGACCTCCTAAAGCATCATTTATTATGGTTTTTAAACGATAGTTATGGAGTTGTTATGAACCCAGTAGATCAGTTTACCCCGCAAGAACCAATTTTATTCAATCCTGTCGATTTACTATCGCCAGAATATATTACTCACTCATCAAAAGAGCTATATACGCGTATTTCGCCATTATATAGCGTGGATGAAACCAGCTGGTTGTCTAAATTACTGCCACTGGCTAAACCCAGTGATGAAGAACGTAATGCGGCGGCTGAGCAAACGCGTCAGCTGGTTGAGCACGTACGTAATGATGGCAAAGCGGTCAAAATGGTTGACTCGTTATTGCTCGAGTACAGTCTTGATACGCAAGAAGGTATCTTGCTTATGAGCTTGGCAGAAGCTTTGATTCGAGTACCAGACAATTACACGGCAGATGCACTTATTCATGACAAAATGAGTGTGGCTGACTGGAAAAAACACATCAAAAATGACAATGGTTTTATGGTCAATGCTTCTTCATGGGGCATGATGATGACAGGCCGTGTCGTCAGTATTGATAGCAATACCACAGCCTCAGGATTTTTGGATCGTATGACCAAAAAAATGGGTGAACCAGTCATTCGTAGTGCGATGCAAAAAGCCATGCGTATTATGGGACATCAGTTTGTATTGGGCGAGACAATCGAAAGCGCTAATAAAAACAGTCAGCCATACCGCAATAGAGGGTATACCTATTCGTTTGATATGTTAGGTGAAGCAGCGATCACCCATAGAGATGCTGAAAAGTATTTTAATGACTATCTGCATGCAATCAGAGCTACGGCTAATGTCAAAGTCAAAGAAGGCATGCCAAAGCCATCAGTGTCTATCAAATTATCAGCACTGCATCCTCGCTATGAAGCCACTCAAGAAGCGCAAGTCATGGGCTTATTGCGTCAACGTTGCTTGCTACTTATTGAAGCTGCGCGTGAAGTCAACGTCGATCTTAGTATTGATGCTGAAGAAGCGGACCGTCTTGAAATTTCATTAAAGTTATTTGAGTCTTTATACCGTGACAACTTAACCGCTGGCTGGGATGGTTTAGGTATTGTTGTTCAAGGATATTCTAAGCGTGCCATTTCTGTCTTAGTATGGCTGGCTCGTTTGTCATCAGAAGTGGGCGACCGCATTCCAGTACGTCTGGTCAAAGGTGCTTATTGGGATACTGAGATCAAACTGGCTCAACAAAAAGGGCTATCAGGCTATCCTGTTTGGACACGTAAAGAAGGCACAGATACGGCTTATCTTGCTTGCGCCCGTTTCTTATTGTCAGATCATCTGCGTGGTCTTATCTGGCCACAGTTTGCGACTCATAATGCGCATACGCTTGCGTCAATTATGACCATGAGTCAGCACAAAGAGTTTGAGTTCCAACGTCTACACGGTATGGGTGATGCGCTGTACGATCATATTTTACAAGCTTATCAAATCCCTGTCCGTATCTATGCGCCAGTTGGTGCACACAAGGACTTGCTACCATACCTAGTACGTCGCTTGCTTGAAAATGGCGCGAACAGCTCGTTTGTGCATCAGTTATTAGACAAGTCTTATCCTATTGATAAGCTTACTGTGCATCCTTATGACAAGCTGCTTGCCAATGCGACATTGCACAATCCAGATATCCCATTGCCATCAGAAATATATGGCTCACGCCGTGCAAGTTTTGGCCCTAACATATTTGTAGAGTCACAATGGCTACCATTTAAATCTGCTATCGATAGCCACTTGCATAAAACTTGGTCAGCAACATCTATCGTTAACGGTAAAGCCATTAACGAATATGAAGTGGATGGTACAAGCCAGAAGCTAAGTGTGCAGACCGTGCGTGCTCCTTGGAATCATGAAGTGAGCGCAGGGGAAGTAACCTACGCCAATGCAGAACTTGCTCGTCATGCCATTGATGTCGCAGTCGCTGGACAAAGTGTGTGGAAAAATGTGCCAGCTGTTGAACGTGCTGCCATATTACGCAAAACAGCTGATCTTTATGAAGAAAACTACGCTGAATTGATGGCGCTTTGTCAAGTTGAAGCTGGCAAAACCATGCAAGACAGTATTGATGAGATCAAAGAAGCGGTTGATTTCTGCCGTTTTTATGCTGATGAAGCCGAGCGTTTAGATGCAACAGCATATGAGTTCACAGATTTAAATGGACAACAGTCACGTCAAATCTATAAAGCACGTGGTACTTTCGTTTGTATCAGTCCTTGGAACTTCCCATTGGCCATTTATACGGGTCAGATCGTGGCCGCTCTAGCAGCAGGCAACACGGTTGTGGCAAAACCTGCCGAACAGACCAGCTTGATCGCTCATTTCGGCGCACAACTGATGTATCAAGCGGGTATACCTGTAGAAACTTTACAATTGGTCATCGGGGCAGGCGACGTTGGTGGTGCATTGACTGCTGCTGATAATATTGCTGGCGTTATCTTCACAGGCTCAACCCAAACGGCGCAACGCATCAATCAAAGTCTAAATGATCATGCCCAAGCCAGTGGTGAGCTGCCTGTGTTTATCGCTGAGACTGGTGGTCAAAACGCCATGATCGTTGATTCGACAGCGCTACCAGAGCAAGTGGTTAGAGATGCAGTATTGTCTGCGTTTGGCTCAGCAGGTCAACGTTGTTCAGCTTGTCGCATCTTATGCGTACAAGAAGAAATGGCTGATGATTTGATTGAGCTATTACAAGGTAATATGGCAGAGCTGTCAGTGGGTAATCCGCTATATGCAGCGACTGACGTAGGTCCAGTGATTGATGCGGATGCTAAGCAAGGTCTAGAAGCACACATTGAGCGTATGAATGCTGAACCAACAGCGCGTATTTTGGCTCAAACACCGATGAGTACCAGTTCGGTCGTCAGTCAAGAACAATCTACTTTTGTATTGCCAACAGCGATTGAAGTGAAAAGTATTGATGTGATTGGTGGCGAACACTTCGGGCCGATATTACATGTACTACGCTATCAAGCACGCGACTTAGATCAACTGATCGATGCCATTAACGCCACAGGATTTGGTTTGACTTTAGGTATTCACAGTCGTATCGAAAACAACGCTGAGCATATCGAGCGCCGTGCTTTTGTAGGCAATACCTATATCAACCGTAACCAAATTGGTGCCGTAGTAAATGTACAGCCATTCGGTGGCTGTGGCCTATCAGGTACAGGCCCTAAAGCTGGTGGTCCGCATTATGTGGCACGTCTGATGACACTAAGTACAGAATCATCAGTGAACCCTCAAGTGACTAAAAAAACAGCAGCTACAAATAGTACAAACTCAACCACTCAAACAGAACTCGTATAAGGAGTAGCAACATGGCAACTGAATTCAAAAAAAATCATGCCCAGGTTTGTGAATCCTGGCGACTACTTGGCGCAGTAAATCGCGCCACCTATCTACAATCGGCTGTTCCAAAACTGGCATTGCTGACGGGTGATGCCAATAAAGCAAAACGCTTATTCAATCACTTGTTAGAAGCTGCGCCGAGTTTGGATGAAGTGCATCGTATGGTTGGGGCTACTGGTGAGTCCAATGACCTATATGTTACTGCTCGTGGCAAAACCATGGTTATTGGCAGTGAATCTGCTAGAGCCATGGCGGTATTGGGACAGCTCATTGCGGCATTATTAACAGGTAATGAAGTTATTTTGCATTGTCCAAGCCAAGATGAGATGTGTAATGAAGCGGCAAAAATACTCTATGAAACGGGTATCAGTGATGATGTATTGAGCGTTGCAAACGACTCGCAAACGATCACGCTTTTACATATTGACCGTCTAGCACAAGTTGCGGTGTCTGGTAATGGTAGTGAGATACAAACCATCAGCCAAGAACTAGCCAAAACCGATGGTATCTTGACACAAGTGATTGCGGTCAGCGATATGGAAGGCTTATCAGAGATGCTAACGCCTGATTATCTGCACCGCTTCGTTACAGAACGAGTCAAAACGATCAATACGACTGCCATTGGTGGTAACGCCAGCTTACTTGAGCTTGGTACAGAATAGGGATTTTAATTAAAGGTGAAGTGGCGTTTAGCTTTTATCGAAGATTAAGCGTCATTACCATCATATTAAAATTTAGCAAATAAAAACCGATGTCTGATCAGTATTCAGGCATCGGTTTTTTTATGTTTCTATAAGACATTCAAACAGAGCTGTCAGGTTAAAAATTACTCAGCAAAGTCAATCCAAACCCAGCCGTTTTCTAACCATTCACTGAGATCGTCTGGGTCAATGCCCGTCACATCACTATGCTGTAAAGATTCACCATTAGCTAAACGGATAAGAACAGCCTTTGTAGCCTCATCAAGACCATCAATGCGTTGACCATTGGCATACAGTACTGTGTTATTACTGTCCTGAGTATAAAGCAGGCGATTGCTATAATCTGCTTGTAGTGTCCCGCCTTCTAACAAGGCTTGCATCAATTCATCAGTGTCTAATGTTTCTTCTGGCATGAGCGCATCGTACTGACGTTTGCTCACCACTTCCGACACGGCTTGGCGGATAATGTGATCACCGCGCTCAGATTGGAGCAATTGTAACAATTGATTTTTGATCGCCTCAATACTTTGGGTTTGTAACGCACCTGAGGCTTGCATAGCCTGCGGAAGTAGCATAGGTACAAACAAATCGCTGTCGTTGGTAGCGATATCAGCCATACTATCAATGATCTGCATCAGATTTGGACGACGACAGCCAAAAGAAAACGTCAAACAGTCATCTTGAGCAACACCAAAATGTGATAATTTCGGTGGTACATAAAGCACGTCACCTGCTTCTAATATCTCATCGAAAATAATCTCACCCATATCATCAAAAAGTCTGATTGGTTCATCGGCGACGAATTCTGTGTTTTGGTCGCAGAATTTGCCCAATTGCCAACGGCGATGGCCGTAACCTTGTGCCAGAAAAACATCATAATCGTCATAATGTTTGCCCACTGAGCCACCCTTGGGTGCATAAGAAACCATGATGTCATCGCGTTGCCATTGCGGGATGAAGTCAAATGCTTGCCATAACTGACCAAGCTCAGGCGACCACTGTTCAAGGTTTTGTACCAGTACCGTCCACTGCTTCGGTAGATTGTCAAAATCCAATTCAGTCAGAGGGCTTTTTTTAAGTTGCCACTGCGCTTGACCTTCTTTTTTGGTATTGGCTTGTGTCAGTAAACGCGCTGAGGCTTCTTCTTCTATGGCAAGACCCAACATGTCTTCTGGTTCAAACATATCAATAAGCTGGGGTAAGCCTTGTTTGATTAATAGCGGCTTTTTTTGCCAGTACTCGGCTAAAAACTGCTCAGGCGTAATGGATTCTGGCAAACAAAGGGGTATAGAAGTCATGAATAAATCCGTATTTTAAATGAGGGTGAGATTAATAATGAGCAGTGCTTTATAGGAGGGTTTTAATAGTTTATGATGATCCTCTATCTGATGGCACTCATCAGAGCTACCACTGAATCGTAGGAACGTTATGAAAAAAATGCATTTGATCGTCATCCTCACAAGCGTATTTTTATTGCAAGCTTGCGTACATAAGATCGTCACTGTACCGGCTAAAATCGCTTACAAGACCACCAAAGGTGTGGTCAAAGGCACTGTTGCTGTTGGTAAAGCCATCATACCGGGTGATAGCGATGACGATAAAAAAGACAATTGATCTATTTTGGGGCAGCCACCTGATGGGTGCGAGTTTGAAATAAAATAACCCCTGCCGCAATCAGCCCACCGAGTAATGCCAAAGCCATGTCTTTGTGGGCGTCCCAAATATCACCTTGCTGACCATTATAAGCTTCAGCCGCTTCTGGCGATAAGGTTGAGGCAATTCCCCATTCGAGTAGCTCGTAGAGTAGGCTTGATGACATATTGATCATGAGTGCGATAGCAATTAATAGCTTCGTTGACTGAATACCAAAGACAGATTTTGAGCTTTCAACCATAGCACTAAGCAGCAAAAGTCCATAACTGAAATGCACAAGCCTGTCGTACATATTGCGCTGCCAACCAAATATTTGGTTTAGATTTATACCGAATAATCGCTGTGTCCAATCGTCATATGGCACGTATGAGTATAAATAACGTGCACCTATAATATGAATGATCAGAAACAACGAAGCAAACATATAAGAGCGTGAGCCAATCTTCCTATAGCAGTAAGCACCTAGCATCACTGCCAAAAAAAGCAGTGTGCCGAGTTGATGGAGTAGATAACTTGACCACTCTAGAGGCTCAATACTTGCCAGTACCATAACGATGAATACCGTGATAGTACTGACAGTAACAGAATTTAAGCGCTTGCTCATGGCAAATATTTGCTCAATAATTCGCTCTTAGATTTTAGCGATCCAGTCTTTGATAGTGCGAGCTTGTTCTGCGGCATTACCAGTGTAAGTGGCCGGTGTCAATTCACGAAGGCGTGCTTTGTCAGCGTCGCTCACTGCAGATAACTCATCACTTTCAACGAATGTCAGCATGGCTTCACGCGTCATGGCATTACCGCGCGTCAAGGCTTTTAGTTTTTCGTAGGGGTTTTCGACACGGTAGCGACGCATGACCGTTTGAATAGGCTCAGCCAATACTTCTTGTGCTTGATTGAGGTCTTCATTCAAACGCTGTGCGTTTAATTCAAGCTTGCCAACACCTTTTAGACAGGCGTCAAATGCAATCATGCTTTGTGCCAGACCAACACCGATATTACGCAGTACGGTTGAATCCGATAGATCACGCTGCATACGTGAGATTGGCAGTTTTTCACCCAAGTGTGCCAGCATTGCATTGGCAACGCCCAAGTTACCTTCTGAGTTTTCAAAATCAATCGGATTGACTTTATGTGGCATGGTAGAAGAACCAACTTCACCGTCTTTTAGGCGCTGTTTGAAATAGCCTAAGCTAATATATTGCCAAACATCACGGTTAAAATCGATCAATATCGTATTGAAGCGTTTTACTGCGTCAAACAATTCGGCGATGTAATCATGTGGCTCAATCTGCGTAGTATAAGGATTGAAAGTCAATTCTAGACGCTCATCGATAAATTGTGCGGCATGAGTCTGCCAATCAACATCAGGGTAGGCTGAAAAATGTGCATTATAGTTACCGACTGCGCCATTGATTTTACCCAGTAACTCTACTTGACCGATTTGCTTGATTTGGCGAGCTAGGCGATAAGCCACGTTTGCCATCTCTTTACCAAGTGTGGTTGGGCTTGCGGTTTGACCATGTGTGCGTGACAACATAGGCTGATCAGCGTGAGCAATCGCCAAGTCTACGATACTATCGGTGACTTGCTGCATTTTTGCGACTACGATGTCGCGGCTGTCTTTGAGCATCAGCGCGTATGACAAGTTGTTAATATCTTCACTAGTACACGCAAAATGAATGAATTCTAATGAATCAATAAGCGCGTCTTGACCACGGAATTTGTCTTTGATGAAGTATTCGACCGCTTTAACATCATGATTGGTCGTCGCTTCTATGTCTTTAATCGCTTGTGCATCCGCTTCGCTAAAATCATCCACGATGCTATTCAAAAACGCATTGGTATCTGCGTCAAACGCAGCCAATTCACCAATCGCCTCATTGTCTGCCAATGATTGCAACCAGCGAATTTCAACCGTAACTCGGGCTTTAATCAAACCAAATTCAGATAGATAAGGGCGCAAGCTATCAGCTTTGGACGCATAACGACCGTCAATGGGGGAGAGTGCGGTAAGTGGAGTCATAACGATACCTCAAATGGTTATAAATAGTGAACGTGATTAAAAGGAACAACATCAAAATATAAATAAAAAATTAAAACCCACAAGGCGCATCGATAGATTCAATCACACCGCCGCCTAAGCATACTTCATCTATATAGAATACCGCTGACTGACCAGGCGTCACAGCACGTTGCGGTTCATCAAATACCACGCGGACTTCGCTACCATCAGCATTAGTCGTAAATACGTAGCACGCTTGATCTGGCTGACGGTAGCGCGATTTTGCCATACAGCGTAGGCCTGTGTTGCTAAAGACATCAGTAGGCGGCAAACCATCAATCCAATCGAGCTTATAAGCGGTTAGCTCATTGCTCATGAGCATTGGGTGCTCATGCCCTTGACCGACGATTAAACGGTTTTTATCCAAGTCTTTAGCCAGTACGAACCATGGTTCTTCAGGACGGTCTTTAACACCGCCAATTCCAATGCCGCCACGTTGGCCCAACGTGTAATACATAAGCCCATCGTGCGTACCAATGGTTTTATTGTCATCAGTGAGGATCTCACCTTTTTGAGCAGGTAAGTACTGCTGCAAGAAGTCTTTAAAACGGCGCTCGCCAATAAAGCAAATGCCCGTAGAGTCTTTCTTCTTTGCTGTGATCAGATCATGCTCTTCAGCGATTTGACGCACGACAGGCTTTTCAAGCTCGCCAACGGGGAATAGCGTTTTGGCAATTTTATCACCGCCCACCGCATGCAAAAAATAGCTTTGGTCTTTGTTGTTATCCAGTCCACGTAACAGTTGTGCGACAGTTTCGCCATTTGCGTTAGTGTAATTGATGCTGCGACGGGTATAGTGACCGGTGGCAATATAATCGGCACCAAGTGTCAGAGCATAATCTAAAAATGCTTTAAATTTGATTTCTTTGTTGCATAAAATATCAGGGTTCGGCGTGCGTCCTGCTTTATATTCTGCTAAGAAATGCTCAAACACGCGATCCCAGTATTCCATCGCAAAATTGGCCGTGTGCAATTTGATGCCAATCTTGTCACAGACAGCCTGCGCGTCCGCTAGGTCATCCATCGCAGTACAGTATTCGGTGCCGTCATCTTCTTCCCAGTTTTTCATAAACAAGCCTTCCACCTTAAAGCCTGCTTGTTGAAGCAAGACGGCCGAAACAGAAGAATCGACGCCACCTGACATACCTACGATGACATGTTTGGTGCTAGGACTGTCGATATCAGCAAGCGTTAAAGGACGATGGGCGATAACAAAATCTGGGTGTGATGTGATTGCTGACATAGAGCGGCTCAACTATTTATACTGGATTCAAAATCGTAATGGCACTCATGACAGATGCTAAAGGTGCTAGCATTGGCATTTTAACAGTGCCAGTTTTTCTTTTGAATTGGGTATTATGATAAAATAAGCGTCACATTATACCAGTTAATTGAAACTGGTGGCGACCTATGGCACCTTAGGGTGAGTAAAATCACTTTAGAAATTTAGATAGTGGTTTTGAATTATTTGAATCACGATTAATTAACCTGTCCTAATTGAGTTGAAATAATAATGATAAAAATTGGTCAAGGCATCGATGTGCATGCGTTTCATAACAATGGTCAGCAGCAGCAATATGTCATGTTGGCAGGCGTACCGATTGAGCACACGCACAGTTTGCTCGCACATTCGGATGGCGATGTGGTATTGCATGCATTAGCAGATGCGCTACTAGGGGCGCTCGCGCTTGGCGATATCGGTCAGCATTTTCCAGATACGGATGCTTCACACGCTGGTCTGGATTCGCGAGTGCTTCTACGCTATGTGTATAGCAAAGTACAAGAGGCTGGCTATGTCTTGGGTAACGCGGATATCACCGTCATGTGCGAGCGTCCAAAACTGGCACCGCACAATCAAGCCATGCGCGACAATATCGCAAGCGACTTGCAAACAGCGGTCGGTAATATCAGTGTCAAAGCCACCACTACTGAAAAACTTGGTTTTACTGGACGACAAGAAGGTATCATGGCCAACGCCGTGGTATTATTGATCCCTAATAAAGCTGAGCTATAATCAATATGTAATCGCTGATCATCAAGCCAATCTATCAATTGTGCTTGTAATATAGGGATAATCGCCCCATGTATCAGCCATATCGTCATTCAATACCTTTGCAATATTGCTATCTTAATATATTGCCTTTTTAATATACCGCCTTATCAATAGGAGTTTTTATGAGTGATCAAACCCCAAATACTGCTGCAAATGATGTCGAACAATTGATTCGTGATCAAATCCGTGACAACAAAGTGATTCTTTATATGAAAGGCACGCCACAATTTCCACAGTGTGGTTTTTCTGCCCGTTCTATCGAAGTATTGACTCAGATTGGTCGTCCATTTGCGTTCGTCAATATTTTAGAAAACCCAGAAATCCGTGCGACATTACCAAAAATTGCCAACTGGCCAACGTTCCCACAGTTATGGATTGATGGTGAGTTGATGGGTGGATCTGATATTATCTTGCAGATGTATCAATCAGGTGAGCTAAAGCCACTGGTTGAAGCCAATAGCCCTGCTGCTTAATATTAAAAACGACTTATGGCATTACTATTTATAGCATTGTTGTGATGTTTTAAAAATTCAGTAATACATAAATCAGTTTTGCTATTAAAGTACTATGAACCCAAATAGTCATAAGGCTATTTGGGTTTTTTATGGTTTGCGCCTTTTATTGATTTTGTAGGTTTTGACCCCATATAGTCATTAATATAAACAAAACGAAGAATAAGTACCACTATCAACAAGAGAGTCTTATGAATACTCAAGCATATGATCAACAACAAGTACAAAAAGAAGCTGACGAGCAAGCACTCATTGAAAAGCGTCGCGAGCGTCTAAAAAATGAATCTTTAAGAATTATTGAGATTGCAGATAATGAAGCCAACTCAGCCCTTAAGTGTATCCATCAGTTAAGTGTGGCAGGCGGCGCTACAGAAGCGACTTATATTGCTATTGAGCAGCGTATTGTTGCGGACCAAGATCCTGCCGGTGCTTATCATTTGGCATTATTGGCTCAAAGCACACCAGATTTGCCGATTGATGCGCGTCAGCTTATCGAATTGGTGGTTAATAAAGGCGACAATCAGCAGCTTTTAGCGCTTCTCAAGAATTTGCCATTGCCTCCTGTCGATATTATCAAAGAGCAAATCTTAGCCACGAATGATGGTGAGGCCATTGGTTTAATGAATGCGTATTTGCAAATCAATCCAGAAGGTTATGGTAGTCACCATATGCTGAGCAGTGGTCAATCGGATCAGATCGTACCGCTAAGCTCTGGTAATCATTCAAACTAAATTTGAAAAATGAATATGAGTGATTCATCTCATTTTTAGCATTAATTTTAACAGTTTTGGTTCTAGCGTTTTTTAAGTGACAAAAAATTGTTATAATTGTTGGTTATCTATTTAAGTTTTAAACACTTATATCATTCGTTCTTAAAATACGAGTGACGTTTATTTATGAGGCAACAAGCGTGTGATAATCAATACGTTGTTGGCAAAAATATCGTTATTCAAGCGAGGCATGCATGCAATATCCAAAAAATTACGACGTGGTAGTGATCGGTGGTGGTCATGCTGGCACAGAAGCAGCCCTGGCAGCCGCACGTATGGGCGCGCAGACCTTGCTGTTAACGCATAATATCGAAACGCTTGGGCAGATGAGCTGTAACCCAGCGATTGGTGGTATTGGTAAATCGCATCTGGTACGCGAAATTGATGCGCTCGGCGGGGCAATGGCGCTTGCAACAGACAAAGCAGGCATTCAGTTTCGCGTATTGAACAGTCGCAAAGGGGCTGCTGTCAGAGCCACGCGTGCTCAAGCAGATCGTATTCTGTATAAAGCCGCAATTCGTCATACGCTTGAGAATCAGCCCAATCTGGATATATTTCAGCAAGCGGCGGATGATATTTTGGTAGAGAATGGTCGTGCCACAGCAGTGGTGACTTCGACTGGAATTATCTTTAAGACGGAAACAGTGGTACTAACCTCAGGTACTTTCTTAGGCGGGGTTATTCATATTGGCCTTGAGAACTCAAACGGTGGACGCGCAGGGGATCAGCCTTCTATTAAGCTGGCTGACCGTCTGCGTGAGCTAAAGCTGCCAGTTGGACGCCTAAAAACCGGTACACCAGCTCGTATCGATGCGCGCAGCGTTGATTTTAGTGTGATGACCGTACAACCGGGCGATACGCCACTGCCAGTCATGAGTTATATGGGTGATGTGTCGATGCATCCTGAGCAGGTTAACTGCTACATCACGCATACCAATGCGCGTACCCACGATATTATCCGTGAGAATCTTGACCGTTCACCGATGTTTTCTGGCAAGATTGAAGGTGTTGGTCCACGATATTGTCCCTCTATTGAAGATAAGATTCATCGTTTTGCCGATAAAGACAGTCATCAAATCTTTATCGAGCCAGAAGGCTTGACTACGCATGAGCTGTATCCGAATGGTATTTCGACCAGTTTGCCGTTTGATGTTCAGTTAGACTTCATTCATAGTATGAAAGGGTTAGAGAATGCGCATATTACTCGTCCAGGTTATGCCATTGAATATGATTACTTTGATCCTCAGAGCTTGAAGCCAACGCTTGAAACCAAGTCTATCGATCGTTTGTATTTTGCAGGTCAAATCAATGGTACGACTGGGTACGAAGAGGCGGGCGTACAAGGTTTGCTTGCAGGAACCAACGCGGCATTGGTTACGACCAATAACAGCGAGTTTGATATTTGGACTCCGCGCCGTGATGAAGCCTACCTTGGCGTCCTTGTCGATGATTTGATTACGCATGGTACCAACGAGCCATACCGTATGTTTACCAGTCGTGCAGAGTATCGCTTGTTGCTGCGCGAAGACAATGCCGATCAGCGCTTGACAGAGACGGGTCGCAAGCTTGGTTTGGTTGACGATGTACGCTGGCAAGCCTATCAAGAGAAAATGGAAGCCATCGCGGCAGAGTCTGCACGCTTAAAAGACATGTGGGCAACGCCGACCAATACATTGGGTCAGCAAGTGAGTGCACAAACAGGTGAAGTGTTATCGAAAGAAGCGACCGCTTATGATTTGTTAAAACGTCCGCAGATTCATTTTGCTGATATTGCTGCCATCACTGATTCAAAAGTAGATGCGCAGGTGGGTGAGCAAATAGAGATCTCTGTCAAATACGCAGGTTATATTGATCGTCAACAAGAAGAGATTGATCAAATGAAGCGTTTGGAAAATACAGCGTTGCCAGTAGATTTTGATTATACGATAGTATCAGGTCTTTCTAATGAGATTGTACAGAAGCTAAGCAAAGTACGACCTGCTACGCTTGCTCAGGCAGGACGTGTTAGTGGAGTGACGCCTGCTGCTGTACAGCTATTGGCAATGACAGTTAAAAAACAGAAAAAAGCAGCCATGGCATTAAATTTGTCGTAGTAAGTTCAAAACTAGAAAGCTAAGCAAATTAGTAAAAGCTTATAACATCATTTTGTTATAAGCTTTTTTTATGGCCAATCCTTTAACAATGTCAAAACAACTTAAAACGGCTTTATGCTGTTTTGATTGTAAATAATAGGTAGAATGGAAAACTCTTATTAATGATGCTAGTTTGTTACTGAATTTTTTACTAAAAAGGAATGTCTTTATGCCTTATGATAAATTATCAGACCTGCCACCTGCGGTAAAAGATAACTTACCCAAACATGCTCAAGAGATTTTTCAAGCGGCCTTTAATAGCGCAAGTAAACAGTATGATGAAGAGTCGCGTTGGTTCGCCACGGCATGGGCTGCTGTTGAAAACGTTTATGAAAAAAATGCTGATGATAAATGGGTAAAAAAACCTGATCATAAATAACAAAGCGCTATCGATATACCTCAAAATAAAAAAATTAATCCATTTCCGATTGTTTACATTGACCTACAACAGACAGGTTGTCACTGCTTTTAACACATGGCTGTGAGAATGCTGTTGATTCGAGTTTACCTATGATTGAAGCCATTATTTTTGCGATTACCATTGTACTACCCAACCTTGCTTTGATGGGGTTGGGTTTTTTTATGCAACGACGCGGTCAAGCCAGTCAGAGTTTTATTGACCAGTCATCAAATTTTGTCTTCAATTATTGCTTGCCTTGTCTGCTATTTTTCAGTGTGGCCGACAGTAACGTTGATTATGCTAAGCAAATCACGCTGATAGGTGTTGGTATCCTTGTCACCTTTACTCTATTTATTGGTGCAGAAATTTACGCTAAATACTTTATTAGCAAACCTGCTGATCAAGGAGTGTTCGTACAAGGTATTTTTCGTAGCAACATGGCCATTATAGGTTTGGCCACTGTTTATAATGCTTACGGAGATGCAGGTTTAAGTATTGGCGCGGTTTATATGGGCGTAGTCACCATATTGTTTAATATTTTGGCCGTGATTACTCTGAGCCGTGTGTCTAAAAAAGTAGGCGATACGTGGAGCAGTCGCATCATCATGGTATTCAAAAAACTGAGTACCAATCCTCTCATCTTGGCATTGTTGGCGGCGTTTGCCTACAAGGCGCTTGGATTACCACCAATCACAGGCGTTATTCATGTCACAGGTGATTTGCTGGCAGCGGTCGCCCTGCCATTAGCACTGATTTGTGCGGGCGCTAGTATTGATTTGAAATCCATGCTGCGTCTGTCAGGGTTGTCCATGCAAGCCAGTATCGGACGTATCATTGTTGCGCCATTGGTGGCCATTGCTATTGGATTGGCGTTTGGTTTATCAGGTGTACACATGGGTGTGCTGTTTTTGATGGTAGCCTCGCCAGCCGCCGCCGCCAGTTATGTAATGGCAAAAGCCATGGGTGGCAACGATGTGCTTGCGGCAAATATCTTAGCTTTTACCACGGTAGTAGGCATGTTCGGAATGGCGTTTGGCGCAGCAATCTTACGTGCTTTGGGTCTTATGTAGTATCCTGTACTCTATAATAGGAAGTAAGACAAATAAAAAGCCCTTTTCCAACTGGATAAAAGGGCTTTTTGTTGTTTAAATTGACTACTTAAGATTGTCTTGAGTGCGTCTGTCTTCTCGGCGTTGTTTGCGTTTAGGGCTAGTACGATACGTAAGGTATGCAAAAACAGCCATGACAATAATAAACGCGACAATGTACAAAAATATTGATGAACCAATGAAGCTTGAGGTTTCCATGACCTTTTTCTCGTTATAGTTTATCAATAATTATGCAATTGCTAATCATGCTTGTAAAGTAAACAAGTTTAGCTCAGATGTAAGTTCAAGTGAACGCAAACGCGCAGCTTGATCATAAACATTAGCTGTAACAATCAACTCATCTGGTTGATGTGTGGCTATAAATGCAGCAAGTTTGGGTTTAACTGTCTCAACAGAACCAACAAATGAGACTGACAATGCATTGTCCACCATCATTTTTTCTGCTTGACTCCAGATACTATCCATATCATGTGTTGGTTTTGGCATTTGACCCGTTTCACCGCGGCGCAGTCGTACAAAACTTTGCTGCGCTGAGGTAAAGTGATAATTTGCCGTGGCATCATCATCAGCAAGCAGTAAGTTTGCCGCCAGCATGACGTAAGGCTTATCTAAATAGGCAGATGGTTTGAACTGTTCACGATAAGCTGCAATGGCTTGTGACAGCATTTGTGGGGCAAAATGCGAAGCAAACACATAGGGCAGTCCAAAGTGTGCAGCTAAAGTTGCTCCAAAAAGTGAGGAACCTAAAATCCAAATAGGCACGTTTGATTTCGCACCAGGGAATGCTTGTACAGGACTTCCGTCCGTATCATTACCCAAAAAGTACATCAGTTCTTGCACATCTTGCGGGAAACGCTCTGCATCCTTCATTTGGCGACGAAGCGCCTGAAATGTTGCGCCATCAGTACCAGGGGCGCGGCCAAGTCCCAAATCAACACGATCGCCATATAAGGCTTGTAATGTTCCAAATTGCTCAGCGATAACAAGTGGCGCATGATTTGGGAGCATGACGCCACCTGCACCAATACGAATGCGCTTGGTTTGGCTACCTATATGCGATAATAAGACTGCAGTTGCGGCACTAGCAATACCAGGCATATTGTGATGTTCTGCCATCCAATAACGGTTTAGGCCAGATTTTTCTGCTTGTTGTGCTGTTTCAACGGTTTGAGCAATACCTTCAGCGATGGTTTTGCCCTGAGGCACAGGTGCTAGGTCTAAAAAAGATAGGGGGATTGTGTTACTCATAAAGTGTCCAATAAAGTTATTAATTATTTTCTCTTGATATGCTTATCATCGGTATCGATTTCAAGCCATGTTACTGAGTGGTAATAAATCATAACAAACGAGCGTGAATTATCTTTAGGTGCGCTTTTTGAGTATTTTAATGGTTGAACGATTCTTAGATTGATTAAAGTATTTCCATAAAAAAAGCAGGCAACCTAAGTTACCTGCTTTCTCAAAATGACGTTATTTAGCTGAATGGCTGTTTAAGTCGATCACTTAGACCAATTATTTAGCTTGACCACCAAGCTTATAAGCGACGACATAATCGCCAATCTTCGTACCTACTGAACCATGTCCACCAGCTACCAATACTACCATCTGCTCACCTTTAGAGTTCAAGTAAGTCATTGGCGTGGCTTGACCACCTGCTGGAATACGAACATTCCATAGTACATCGCCATTTTTTAGATCATAAGCGCGGAAGTTGTTTTCCGTTGCTGCTGACAAGAAGGCGACGCCACCTTTAGTTATGATAGGTCCGCCAATACCAGGTACACCCAGCTCAAACTTCAACGGAATAGGAGATAAGTCTTGGACTGTACCATTTTTACGTTGATAGGCAATCTCACCTGTTGCTAAATCAGCCGCAGCGACCGTGCCCCATGGTGGCTGCTGACAAGGTACGCCGAGCGGTGATAAAAACGGTCCCATTTCTACCGCATAATCTGCCCCTGCGTTGGCATTGACACCTTGCTCACCTTTATTGGTTTCAACATCCCCAAGTGTGTCTTTAGGAATCAGCTTTGAGGTAAATGCCAAGTAAGTTGGCATGCCAAACATGACACCATTTTCAGGATCGACAGCAAGGCTACCCCAGTTAAAGGTACCGAAGTTACCAGGATAGACTAAAGTACCATTGGTTGATGGTGGTGTGTAGCGACCATCATAATTAAGTTGATTAAACTCAATACGGCACATCATTTGATCGATAAGGCTTGCACCCCACATGTCTTTTTCAGTCAGTTTTTCAGGTTCAAAGCTCAAACCAGAGTATGGTTGCGTTGGAGCAGCATGTTCGCCTGCAACCAAGTAACCTTGCGGTGCATCACGTTCTTTGATTGGTACGATTGGCTCGCCTGTTTCACGATTCAATACATACACATCGCCTTGCTTGGTAGGAACAACAAGGGCAGGTTGAACGCCGCTGTCGGTCTTCAAGTCAATCAAGCTTGGTTGGGCGGGCGTGTCCATATCCCAAAGATCATGGTGGACAAATTGTTGAACCCAGCGTGCTTCACCTGTTTTGATATCTAAAGCAACAACAGATGTTGCATATTTCTCTTCAGCTGCATTTCGATAGCTGCCCAATTGATCTGGTACACGATTGCCCATAGGGAAATAGACCAAACCAAGTTTTTCATCCGCACTGGCCGTTGACCATGAGTTTGGTGAACTGGTTTTATACGTCTGAGTTGGGTCGTTGACATCGAAAGGTGCTGTGTTATCAGGATCACCTGAATCCCAGTTCCACAATAGCTCGCCAGTATTGACGTCATACGCGCGAATCACACCAGAAGGTGAATTAACGTCGTAGTTATCATTGACGGCGCCTGCCACAACAATCGTGTTGCCTACCACGATTGGAGGCGACGTAGAATAGTAGTAACCTGCTTGTGTAAATGGCATGTTGTGCATTAAATCTAACGCACCATCTTCACCAAAATTCTGACAACGTTGTCCAGTATTTGGATCAAGTGCATATAGTTTGGCATCAGAAGTTGGAATAAATATCTTGGCATCACATTGTTTAGACGCGTTTTCAAAGGTATTTCCAGCCACTTTTTGTGCCACCACATTGCTGGTCGTAGTTGCTTTATTGGCAACAGCTACATTATTAGCACTATCATCGCTTGCCTGAGTAGTGACCGCTGGAGTCGTACTGCCTGTACCAGCTTGACCTGCATAGTAAGACACACCGCGACAGCTTTGATGTTGACGTTGTAAGTTTTCTCCCACTTTAGGATCAAACTTCCATAAAGTCTCACCAGAGTCAGCATCCAAGGCTAACGCCCAATTATGTGGTGTACAGAGATATAGGGCGTTACCAATTTTAAGAGGGGTGGCCTCGTAAGTGGTCTCACCAACATCATTAGGACCTTTTACATCTCCAGTTTGGATTTGCCAAGCAACCTCTAAGTCTTTGACATTTTCAGTGTTGATTTGAGTCAAAGGAGAGTAGCGCTGGCCATAATCTGTACCACCATACGCACTCCATTCACCCTCTGGTGTCTGCTGACCATTTGATAATGGGTCACCAAGATTGGCAGAAGTATCATCTTTATCAGAGGCAGTCAAATCAAGTTCGCCCAATTTGTCAGTAGCGTTGTTTGCTAAGCTGCCAAAAGAGAGTAGTGCACCCACAACCACACTCGCTAGCAATCCCCAATAATAAAGCGGATTCTTTTTAACGGTGTTGGAAGTTATTGGGCTATTGGCATCTGTCGCTACTTGATTAGGTACACCATGCATCTTTTTGAAGACCCATGGTAATAGCATCAACACGCCAAAGATAAGTGGGAAGCCTAAGCGAGTTGCTAGTGCCCACCAATAAAATCCAGATTCCCAAAGCGCCCATACTAGTGTTACAACGATAAATATCGCGTAAACCCCGTAAGCGCTCCAGTGTTTTTTAAACAATAAAAATGCTGTCGTTAGCATGGCAATGCCAGCGAAAAGGTAGTACGGACTACCTCCTAGAGAGAGCAAGTAAGCACCGCCGACAAGCAAAGGGACGGCAAAAACCGCCATAATGATCGCTACGAATTTTTCCATGAGCGGTATAACCTGTTTACATAGAAGCAAATGGACATGCACTGATCGACACCCAGCAAAAATGAGGCGCCCATCAATACATGCATAAATAATAAATAAGGAAAAGAAACGTTGAATCACGTTTCAGACTCCATTTTATCATTTATACACAAGCTCGGTAAAGGAGGTGTAAGTTTGAATCATTATCAATAAGGCTAGCTACTGTGGTTTAATTGTTAAATTGTTTTTGACAAAGCTCCATAAAAGCACGTCCATACTGACGAATTTCAGCATCATCACGTACTGCCATCCAGCTGGTAAAACGTCCAAAATGGTCGACTGGAATCGCCGTTAAGTTGCTATAGTGGCTTGGCTCAAAGGCCATCTCAGCAATGATGCCGATGCCTAAACCTAGACCAACATAAGTACTGATCACGTCGGCATCTAGCGCTGCCAATACGATATCAGGCTCTAAACCAGCTGCTGCAAACGTTTTGTCAATTGCACCGCGACCTGTAAAGCCACCATGGTAGGTAACGATTGGATAGCTGGCAAGGGTTGGCAAATCAACAAATTCCTGATTGGCAAGCTCATGATCGCTTGGCACAATAACGCGATGCGTCCAGTCATAGTAGCGATAGCATCTGAGATAATTGTTGTGAAGTAAAGACTCAGTTGCAATACCAATATCAGCCTGACCACGAATAACCATCTGCGCGATGGTCTCAGGATCGGCCTGCTGTAGAATCAAATTGACCTTAGGGAAACGCGCTTTGAACTCTTTTACTACTTGCGGTAAAACATAACGCGCTTGGGTATGAGTCGTAGCAATGGTAAGTGTGCCGATATTTGGATTATTAAAATCCAGACTCAGATTTTCAATGGTACGAATTTCGGCAAAAATAGATTCAATATGTGGCATGAGAGCAGTACCCATGGTCGTAAGACCTGTTAGCCGTTTGCCTTGACGAACAAATACTTCCGTTTTGAGTTGATTCTCAAGCGCGGCAATGTGTTTTGATAAACTTGATTGACTGGTATGCAATACCATTGCTGCTTGACTTAAGTTATAGCCATTAATCACGGTATGCCACACTGTCTCCAGCTGCTTGAGCTGAATTTGTAAATGTCGCTGATTAACTACTACATCAATTGCCATAACCTAATCCTATTGGGTAGATATACAAAGCCTATTTGTATACATAAAGTAAAAATGTATAAATGTGGATAATAGAGTAGTGTAAAACAAAGTTATTATTCTTGTATATAATAAATAGCTATCAATTTATAATATTTTGGAATATGTAGTTTTTGTTTTTGAATAAATGGTATCTACTAAAAGCATATCTGTGGAGCCACAAACTAAAACAGCCACCCTTCAAAGGGTAGCTGTTTTAGTTTGTTTAAATAACTAACAGAGTTTAAAGTCATGTTTTAAAGCGTTCATGCAACATCAAAACGATCTGCATTCATGACCTTACTCCAAGCGCGAACAAAGTCATGCACGAATTTTTCTAAGTTATCGTCTTGCGCGTACAACTCGGCATAAGCGCGTAGTATGGAATTTGAACCAAACACAAGATCTACGCGGCTTGCTTGCCATTTCGTTTTCCCTGTTGCTCGCTCACGCACCTCATACATATTAGAAGTATTATGTGCAGTGTCGCTAGCCTTTGTCGGATGCCACGTGTGGTTCATGTCCGTCAGATTAACGAAGAAATCATTGGTAAGCACGCCAGCCCGCTCTGTAAAGACGCCGTGTTGACTCTGACCATGATTGGTATCCAAAACTCGCATACCACCGATAAGTACCACCATCTCAGGAGCCGTTAACCCCATCAATTGACTACGATCAAGCAGCATCTCTTCAGGAGAGACAGCGTAGTCTTCTTTGACCCAATTGCGATAACCATCGTGTAAAGGTTCTAAATCAGCAAAAGCGTCTGCATCGGTCATTGCTTCATCAGCATCACCGCGACCTGCTTTGAATGGTACTGTGATACTTACGCCAGCTTCGTCAGCGGCTTGCTCAATGGCCGTATTACCTGCTAATACGATAAGATCGGCTAAGCTGATATCTTTGCCAAAGTCAGACTGAATGCTTGTCAAAGTTTCAAGCACACGCTGCAACTGCTGCGGTTCATTGCCAACCCAATCTTTTTGCGGTGCCAAACGAATACGTGCACCATTTGCCCCGCCGCGATAGTCTGAAGCACGGAAAGTACGAGCGCTGTCCCATGCAGTGATAATCAATTCACGACGGCTCAAATCACTGTCTAATATCTGCGATTTTAAGGTCGCAATGTCTTCATCGGTCAAGTCAGTGTTGCCCGTTGGAATAGGATCTTGCCAGATAAAATCCTCACCTGGTACGTCTGCACCCAAGTAACGAGATTTAGGGCCCAGATCACGGTGGGTCAATTTAAACCAAGCTTTGGCAAACACTTCATCAAAGTAATCTGGCTCTTGGTGAAATTTCTCTGAAATTTTGCGGTAGATAGGGTCTTTGATTAATGCCATATCTGCATCGGTCATGATAGGGTTACGGCGTACACTTGGATCGTGAGCGTCCAATGGACGATCTTCTTCGCGAATGTCAGTTGGCTCCCACTGCCAAGCACCTGCTGGACTCTTGGCTAATGCCCAGTTGTGCCCCAATAGCAGTTCAAAATAACCGTGATCCCATTGAGTGGGGTTGGTGGTCCATGCGCCTTCAATACCACTTGAAACGGTATCTCCAGCATTGCCACGACCTTTAGGATTACGCCAGCCTAAACCTTGCTCATGCACATCTGCTGCCTCTGGCTCATCTTCTAATATGGTGGCATCACCATTACCGTGACATTTACCAACGGTATGTCCACCGGCAGTCAGTGCAACCGTTTCTTCATCGTTCATTGACATACGGGCAAAAGTGGTGCGCATGTCTTGAGCGGTTTTTAGTGGATCAGGATTACCATCAACCCCTTCAGGATTGACATAGATTAACCCCATTTGTACCGCTGCTAATGGATTCTCAAGCGATTCACGATCTTTATCGCTCTCATAGCGGTTTTCGGTAGGCGCTAACCATTCACGCTCAGAACCCCAATATATGTCTTTTTCTGGATGCCAAATGTCAGCACGACCGCCAGCGAACCCAAGGGTTTTGAAACCCATTGATTCATAAGCCATATTGCCTGCTAGAATCATCAAATCTGCCCAAGACAGTTTATTCCCATATTTTTTCTTGATAGGCCACAATAGACGACGTGCCTTATCTAAGTTGACATTATCAGGCCAACTATTCAACGGCGCAAAACGCTGATTACCAGTGTTAGAGCCACCGCGGCCGTCAGCACTGCGATAAGTACCGGCCGAATGCCATGCCATACGAATCATAAGACCACCATAGTGACCCCAATCGGCTGGCCACCATTCTTGCGATTCAGTCATCAAGTTTTTTAAATCTGTTTTGACTGCTTCTAAGTCCAGCTGTTTAAACGCTTCAGCATAGTCAAAATCATCACCCATGGGATTGGTTTTTTTGTCTTGCTGATGCAGAATGTCTAAGTTTAAGCTATTTGGCCACCAGTCGGTTGCAGCAGACGCAGTGGTTGTGTGGGCTTGATGCATAACAGGGCAGCCACCCATACTAGGACGCTGCGGCGTATGCGTTTGATCGACGTTTTCACTATGAATCGTCGGGCCTTTATCGTCGCCTTGATCATATGTTGTATTGGTAGAAGCATCCGCTGGGCTGCTATTATGGTTTACAGGGCAACGTCCCATATCTGATGCTTCATTCTTATTGGCGTTGGTAGAGGTTGAGTCGGTCATGGCATAACTCCTGTACTATGATGGTAGAGAGGTTCAATGATTAATTATAGTAAGCATTATTTATACACAGATCATAGCTAAATATTATAGTTTTACAAAACAAATATATATGGATTATAAGTTTTAAATAACCAATCATAAGAAAGTGTGCTTACCTTATCTTACTCTTTATGAGCCATAAGTTAATGTAAAAATATCTAGTCAAGGTAGAGGTTCTCAAGTACCATAACTGGATTTTGTTACGATAAGAGTATTGGTGCAACGTTAAGCAATTTTTATCGATCCTTTTTGATGGTAAATACTTATAATGATTGATAAAAATTGTGCAAAGTTGTGTTCTTCGTTTTAAGTGTTAGTGAGTCATTATGTCTGCTGTCAAATCTTCGCCACCCAATCAGCCCGTTGCCAAAAAATCATGGGGAGAGGCGGCGAAAGCCTATCTTGATCGGCGCGCTATTATCATGTTGTTTTTAGGCTTTGTTGCTGGCATTCCTATTCTGCTTATTTTTTCGAGTCTTTCATTGTGGCTACGAGAAGCAGGTATCGACCGTAGTGTGGTAACGATGTTTAGCTGGGCGGCCTTAGGGTATTCGTTTAAATTTATCTGGGCACCTTTGGTTGATGCTGTGCCATTGCCTGTATTGACCAAACTGTTGGGTCGCCGTCGTAGTTGGATACTAGTTGCTCAGCTATTGATTATTCTGGCTATTTGTTTGATGGCTAGCGTCAACCCAATCGACGAAAGCAGCTTGATTTGGATGGCAGTTGGTGCTGTATTGCTTGGGTTCTCTTCTGCAACGCAAGACATTGTGGTTGATGCCTACCGTATTGAGCTTGCACCTCCCAGTCTACAGTCTGTCCTATCAGCGATGTATACGGCTGGCTATCGCTTGGGAATGATTGTCGCAGGAGCGGGTGCCCTGTACTTAGCCGACTATTTTGGTTCTACAGAAGCACTCTATAGTTATGAAGCTTGGCGTAATACTTACTGGATCATGGCAGCAGTGATGGGCGTTGGTGTAGTGACCACGCTGATCATCCGTGAGCCAGTGAGTGAGCAGGTGCGTGTGCCACGCCAGACATCAGACTATACGCGTTTGGTTCTCGTATTTGCTTTATCGGTCATTGGTTTTGTCCTAGTATTTGCCAATATGGGTGCCATACTGCCTGAAACTGAGAGTGCATTAATTGGATTTTTGATTGAGATTGTACATTTGGCGTTGAGTTTGACGACGGCATTAGTCATTGGTTACGGTTTAGTCAAAGTAGGGCTCGTTAAAGAAGAGGTCGCACGAGCAACTTGGGTCGAGCCGATTGCAGATTTCTTTCGTCGTTATGGTAAAAAAGCATTGTTACTGCTGGCACTAATTGGCCTATACCGTATCTCTGATATCGTCGCTGGCGTGATCTCTAACGTTTTTTATCTCGATATGGGTTTTAGTAAGACAGATATTGCCAACGCCGTGAAGCTTGTGGGTGTGGTCATGGTGATTGCTGGTGGCTTTTTAGGCGGTTTAATGGCGCAAAGGCTACGTATGATGCAAGCGATGATGGTTGGTGCCATCTTGGCCTGTGTGACCAACTTATTGTTTGTGTTATTGACCTATCATCAAGGTAGCTTGCCAGTCATGTACTTGGCTGTTATTTTTGATAACTTGGCAGCAGGTCTTGCCAGTGCTGTATTTATCGCTTTCTTGTCGGCACTGACGTCTATTCGTTTTACTGCAGTACAGTATGCGATATTTTCATCGCTTATGACCTTACTACCTAAAGTTCTGGGCGGTTATTCGGGCACTATTGTCGATAACATGGGCTATCCATTTTTCTTTATTTTTACTTTTGCCATTGGTCTGCCAATCTTGATTTTAATCTACTTGGTCGATAAACATATTGTCATTGGTGATAATGACGATATATACGGTGATAATGATAAATTAACAAAGGCGAATCCAAACCTGACCGATACCAATGAGCCACCGCGTGCGTCAGAATAGTCTAAGCTTTAAATTTATACTTATTCATCGATAATACCTTTTTATTAGTCGCATCTTTTTATTTATCGCACGTTTAAGAGTTATTTATGACATCAGTGACCATTCGTCAAACAAAGCAACAAATTCAGCAGTTGACGAATACAGAATCCGCCAGTAAATTGCCTTCTTTTTGGCTAACCGATTGGCTGCTATACGTCATTGATAAGCCAGCGCTGTTTTTGATTACGGATGAAAGCTACGAGCTGACAGAGGATGAGCAAAAACAGTTTAACGCTGGTGTGACGAAGATGCAGCAAGGCATGCCGCTTGCTTATCTAACGGGCCAGCAAGCATTTTGGTCACTGAATTTTATGGTTAATGAGCACACGCTGATTCCCAGACCAGATACTGAAATCCTGATTGAACAAGTACTGGATTGGATAAATACCCCATCAATCTATGCCAGTACTAAGCGCTTATTAGACTTAGGGACAGGTTCAGGGTGTATCGCTATCAGTCTTGCTCATGAGTTAAAAAATGATAACTGGCAAGTGGTTGCAGTTGATTTATCACCAGCAGCACTTAAGGTTGCTCAGCACAATGCGCTTATAAATGAGGTAGCCAATATCAAATTTATACAAAGCAGCTGGTATGACGCGCTTCGTACTCACGAAAAAGTATCATTCGATGTCATCGTCTCCAATCCTCCTTATATAGATGAGGAAGATGAACATCTAGCACAGCTAAAAGCTGAGCCTATCAGTGCGCTCAGTGCGCTCAATCATGGCTTGGCTGATATCGAACATATTATCCAGCAAGCACCATCCTATTTGCGTATAGGAGGCTTGTTAGCCATTGAGCACGGTTTCGATCAAGGTTTTGCTGTCCGTCAACTTTTTGCAGATAATGGCTTTGAATCCGTAACGACGGTGCAAGATTACGGTGGTAATGATCGCGTGACGCTTGGTCATATCTAGTCTTACCAATTTATCGTCATTGGTTTTTTATGATTGGTTTTTTAATTATAGGTTTTAATAATGGATAGGGCGCACTCATTAGAGACAGAGCAGTTATCAGATGAAGAGCTGCTGGTTTATGCGCGGCAGATACTGCTTGATGGCTGGGACATTGATGCTCAACTGCGGTTAAAGTCTGCACGTGTCGTCATCATTGGGGCAGGCGGGTTAGGTTGCCCAGCTTCTGAAACGTTGGTACGCGCAGGGCTTGGACAGGTTCATCTGATTGATGATGATGTCATTGAAGCCAGCAATCTACAACGGCAAACCTTATTTTTACCTGATGACATCAATAAATCTAAGGCGTTAACAGCGGCGAAGATGCTTGAGCGTATTAATCCTTTGATAAGCGTAAATAGTACGATGGCGAGGTTGAGCGAAAACAATGCTTATGACTTACTTGATATGGTAATAGGTAAGCCTGATTTGCTTTTAGATTGTACGGATAATTTTGCCACACGCGATATCATTAATCGTATTAGTGTGCGTTATCAGATTCCGTTATTGTCTGCCTCAGCGATTGCGATGCAAGGGCAATTGGCTTTGTTCGAGCCACATTTAGATACAGGGTGTTATCATTGTGTGTTTGGCTCAGTGGTAGACGATATAGAGGCAGATGAACGTACGTGTGCCAATTCAGGTGTGCTTGCCAGCACAACAGCTATTATGGGCAATTTGCAAGCCAATACCGCCTTGCAATATCTAGGATTAACCAAAAATCCACTGACAAATAAACTGTTATTGTGGGATGGTAGCCGAATGCAGCAACGGCTCATGGGCTATCGCAAAGATCCAGAGTGTCCTGTCTGTAGCAGTCATTAATCTTTATCTATCCTCAAATATCCTTTTTATTACCATAGTTGTTTTTTATGAAAATTCATCGTCCCCATTTATTGAAACACACTTTCAATGTTGTTAATCGTGTTCGCCAAACGGCGAGCGTGGCTGGTCTTTCTGCACTGAGAGTCGTAAAAGGTGAGAAACCTGATGCTATGTTGCTAAAAGAGACTTTCGAGCAGCTAGGTACGACTTATATCAAAATTGGTCAATTCATTGCTAGTACGCCGTCATTGTTTCCTCGCGATTATGTCACTGCGTTTCAAAGCTGTTTGGATCAAACCACGCCATTGTCTTATGCTTATATTGAGCAAGTCTTGAAGGAAGAGTTGGCAGTCGACGGTATAACACTTGATGAGTTGTTTGCTCATATTGAGCCAAAACCGCTGGCCTCAGCTTCTATTGCTCAAGTGCATGCCGCACGTCTACATAATGGTGACGAGGTGGTATTAAAGGTACAAAAGCCTGGCGTCGAGACCATCATGCAAACAGATTTGGGCGTCTTGCATGGTGTCACCAAACTGCTTGAGCTACTCATGCCATCTATGAAGTTTGCCAGTATTGCGCCTATTATTGATGAAATCCGTCTACGCATGCTTGCTGAAACAGATTTTATCGCTGAAGCGCAAAACATTCGTGATTTTCAGCAGTTTTTAGTATTATCTGGTAACACCCGTGTGACGGCGCCAGAAGTATATGAGACGTTGACGACGAAGCGTGTGCTCACAATGAGTCGCTTATATGGTGTCTCTATGGTAGATGAGTCGCTGATGCGCCAGTACTGTACTGATCCTGCTCAAGTCATGGCGGATACCTTAAATACATGGTTTGCCAGTCTCATGTTATGTAACAGTTTCCACGCTGATCTGCATGCCGGTAACTTAATGCTGTTAACCGATGGCCGTATTGGCTTCTTAGATTTTGGTATTGTTGGTAAATTAAAAGCTGAAAGCTGGCGTGCGTGTATGGGTATGATGCAAGCAATGCAAGACAATGATTATCAGGCAATGGCGCGTCATATGATTGATATGGAGATGACGCATGGTGGTAATCAGGTTGATGTCGTGGCATTGGGCAATGATTTACAACGTATGATGAAGACCATCATGGCAGAAGACAAAGCCTTTACCAGCGGTGTTCCTTTCAATAGTAAAGAGCAAGCAGATGAGCTCAATACCATGATGCTTGAGATTGTCGAAGTGGGTAAGCGTCATGGTATTCACTTTCCCCGTGATTTTGCCTTGTTGACTAAGCAGATGTTGTATTTCGATCGCTTCATGCGCATGCTTGCACCTGACATGGATATGTTCAGCGATCAGCGAGTGCAAATGCTTGGACAAACAGAGAGTGAAGCCGCGACAACGCGTACCTTAAATCTGTCTTAAAGGCTTGTAACGCACTAAATCATGAGCTGATTCTTATTTTTGGCTGTTTTAACACAATGGATTGTGTGCTTATTACCGCAAAATGGCTCTGTCAAGATGACTGCTTTTAAAAGCCGTGCTTTTCCAATTATTACCAGTAAAACGGCGATTGTTTTTATCGGTGCGCTCATTGCCATGTTTGTGTCTCAGCGCTCTACATGGCAAGCAATAACGGCGTAATGCACACTTAAGATAGCCTATACTACACTACGGCTAAATACCTCTCGCAGCTCAAAACTGGTATGTACTTGGGCCACGCCTTCGATACGATTCAACCTGTGCAATAAAAACTCCTCGTAATGTGCCATATCGCGTACTCGAACTTTAATCAGATAGTCTTCGGTACGACCAGTGACAATACTACAGCTCACTACTTCATCAAAGCTTTGTACTTTAGATTCAAATTGTTCGAAACGCTCTGCTGTGTGGCGATCCATACTGATAGCGATAAACACCGCCAGTGGGTAACCAATTTTTTGTGCATCTGTTTTGGTGTGATAGCCTGTGATGATGCCTGCATCTTCTAAGCGCTTAATACGGCGCGCACAGGGAGTTGCCGAAAGATTGATTCGTTCAGCCAGCTCAGTAATACTCATTCGAGCTTGTGTCTGTAATAAACGCAATAGTTGTTTATCGGTCTCATCTAAATCTACCAATAAAGCAGTATCTGAATGGCTAGTTATCATAATTTATTATCATGCTAGAGAATTTATCTAATTATAACGACCAATACAAGATTTTCCACTAAAATAACGCAAAAATGCATGAAAAAAAGCGGATTTCTGTAGCATAAACTTTGCTATTATAATGACAGATACAGTGGTTATCTCGTATGATACATAACGCTTTAATAAAAAACTGTCCAATTAAATATCTAAAATCTCATATCATCTAAGGATTGATTATGTCTAACCAAACCACCAGCACCGTTGCCAAAGCGACCACCAAGATGACACCAAAAAGTGCCGCTTTTGATTTCCGTAAATATCGTCCATTTGCTTTTGCACCATCGTTACCAGATCGCACTTGGCCAAGCAAAACGATCGAGAAATCACCAATATGGGCAAGTGTGGATCTGCGTGATGGCAATCAGGCACTGATTGATCCGATGACCATTGAACAAAAAATGCGTTTTTTTAATACGCTAGTAGAAGTTGGGTTTAAAGAGATTGAAATTGGCTTTCCGTCAGCGGCACAGGTTGAATTTGACTTCGCTCGTAAACTTATCGAAGAAAATCATGTGCCAAACGATGTGACCTTGCAAGTTTTGGTTCAGGCTCGTGAGCATTTAATTGCTCGTACCTTCGAGTCATTGAAAGGCGCAAAGCGTGCGGTGGTCCATGTTTATAACTCAACCAGCCGTGTACAACGTGAAAAAGTTTATGCTAAAAACAAAGATGAAATTAAAGAAATCGCTATCACTGGCGCCAAGCTATTAAAAGAATATGCAGCAAAATATCCTGAAACAGAGTGGGTTTTTCAATATTCACCAGAAAGCTTTAGCCAAACAGAAACTGAATATGCCGTAGAGGTCTGTGATGCTGTTTGTAACATTTGGCAGCCTCAGCAAGGACAAGAGGTCATTCTTAACTTACCAGCGACGGTTGAAGCCTCAATGCCGAACGTTTTTGCTGATCAGGTTGAGTATTTCTGCCGCAATCTTGCCCATCGTGAGCATGTCATTGTCAGCTTGCACACGCATAATGACCGTGGCTGTGCCGTGGCTGCTGCTGAACTTGGCGTTCTTGCGGGTGCTGATCGTATTGAAGGGACGCTATTAGGTAATGGTGAACGTACAGGTAATATGGATATCATGGTCATGGCCATGAACTTATTTAGTCAGGGTATCGATCCTGAGCTTGATTTTAGTAACATGAGCGAAATTGTACAGGTGGTAAGTGAATGTAATAACTTACCTTTACATCCGCGTCATCCTTATGTGGGCGAATTGGTATTTACCGCCTTTAGTGGCTCACATCAAGACGCCATCAAAAAATCGCTTGATTACAATGAAAAGCATCAAGACGAGACCGACAATGTTTGGGATGTGGCTTACTTACCGATTGATCCGGCGCATATTGGTCGTAGTTATCAAGATGTGGTACGTATCAATAGCCAATCTGGTAAAGGCGGTGTCGCTTACATTTTGCAGCGTAATTATGGGTTTAACTTACCACGTTGGATGCAAATTGACTTTAGCGGTGTGGTACAAAAACAAGCTGAGGCCGTAGCGCGTGAGTTACAGAATGACGAGATTTTGCAGACCTTTGAAGACACATATCTACAGCAGGGTAAGTTTGAGCTATTAGATTATAGTGTCAATAATAAAGGTGGCGAGGTCTACTTTAACGGTCAAGTACAAATGAATGGTGATATCATCAACATTGATGGTACTGGTAATGGTCCATTGTCATCTTTTATTGATGGTCTTGCACAGCATACAGGCAAATCACTCCACATCATTAATTATGCTGAGCATGCAATCAATCCACAGCACAATAATGGTAATGGCATTGATGATGATACCAATCGGGACAATAAGACCAATGCAAACGCTGCAGCTTACATTCAATTGAATGTAGATGGTGATGTTTATTCAGGTATTGGCACTTGTAGCAGTACGGTATCGGCAATGCTTAAAGGCGCGTTATCTGCTTTTGCCCAAGCAGTAGGCACCGCTGCCGCCTAATAGTTATATAATGGTATTGGCCCTATGTATTAATGACACCATCGCTCCTTGCTATATGCAAGTACAGTGATGGTGTTATTTTTTTTACTATAGAAGCATTAGGGCTCTGATGTAGCATTTTATAATGATGCATTATTTTAGCGTGCGCTAAGTCAGCATCAATAGCATAATGTTACTTGTATTTTTGGTGTCTAAGACTTACGCTAATGTATATAACGCATATTATTATAAATAAAAGGTTAATTATGGAACCTATATCATTTGCTTCATTTTCATTAGCAGCTTTGTTGGCCTCATTGCCAGCGAATGGTGAAGTCATTAGTAAGCCAACGATTACTACTCATATCAGTCCTGCAATCGCTGGACAATGGGAGATAGATTTAGACAGCGAGATCACCATGACGAAAGAGGCTGAAGCCAGACAGGCTGCTGCCTTAGTCGATGGACAGAACGTTGACAGAGATGAGCCTAGAATAGTGGCAGGATCAGAAGGCGGTATTCTGACCCAAGATGAGCAACGGGCGCTTAATATTCAATCAAATCCTAACAAAGATTTGATCGCATCTACTAAAGTCTCCAATCAATGTCGCGAGCTATATAATTTTGCAGCAGATAATGAGGTATGGACTGTCAGTGGCAAAGAATTGACATATGGTCGCTATCTCATCACACATCGTGAAGAGGGACTACCTATTATCGCTATTAAAACTATCTATGATAATAACGAAGTAGATTGTTCTGGTAATAAAATTGATCAAACGGATGAAGCATTAATTGCATTTGTGAATCATGATGGCAACCAAATGCAGTGGTGTGCCGATCCTGATGGTAATGAGTGCTTTATGAACTTCAATAGAATATTGCCTTAACCAGCTATAGGGGTTATCCTTAATTCTCAAAATAAAAAACCGCTATTTTAAATAGCGGTTTTTTTATTTTGATAGATTACATTTTCAATCTAGGATTGTTTTTTTGCTTTGTTCGCTGTTAAAAGCTCTCTTTCAAGATAATGGATATTTTGTGCTTCATTGACAAAATTATCATCTGCTAAAATCACGTCACGATGTAGAGGGATGTTGGTTTTGATGCCTTCAATGACCAATTCATCAAGTGCATGCAATGTTTTAGATACCGCTTGCTGACGGGTTTGACCGTGGCAAATCAGTTTGCCAATCAACGAGTCATAATAAGTCGGTATTTCGTAGCCAGGATATAGGTGTGAATCAAACCGAACGCCCGCGCCACTTGGAGCAAACAATTGACTTACTGTACCAGGGCAAGGAACAAAGGTTGCTGCATCTTCAGCATTAATACGGCATTCAATCGCATGTCCTTGAATCTCAATCTCGCTTTGACGATAAGACAATCCATAACCAGCAGCGATTTTAAGCTGTTCAACGACCACATCGATACCTGTAATCATTTCGGTAACAGGGTGCTCAACCTGAACACGAGTGTTCATCTCGATGAAGAAAAATTCGTTGTTTTCAAATAAAAATTCGAAAGTACCTGCGCCGCGATATTTCACTAGCTCACATGCTTTTACGCAAGCTCTTAATATAGGCTCACGCACATCATCAGGGATGTCAGGAGCAGGGGCTTCTTCTAATACTTTTTGGTGACGACGTTGTAGCGAGCAATCGCGATCATACAAATGAATAGCATTGCCGTTGCCATCACCCAATACCTGTACTTCTACGTGGCGCGGGTTTTGTAGATAACGCTCCATATAAACAGTATCATCGCCAAACCACAATTCTGCTTCTTGTTTGGCAGCTTGTACTTGACCAACGATATCTTCAAATCGCTCAACCACACGCATACCACGACCGCCGCCACCAGAAGCGGCTTTAATCAACAATGGAAAACCAATATTGCGTGCTTGCTCTTCAGCATTATGGAGCGTAACGGCACCCACAGAGCCAGGCACGGTCGGTACACCTGCTTTTTTCATCGCGTTAATGGCTGATACTTTGTTACCCATCAAACGAATATGATCAGCGTTAGGGCCAACGAAGGTCAGACCTGCCTCTTCAACTCGTTCAGCAAACTCAGCATTCTCGGATAAAAAGCCGTAGCCAGGGTGAATGGCATCAGCGCCAGTGATTTCGGCTGCGGTCAAAATGGTATTGATGTCAAGATAACTCTGACTGGCGTTAGGTTTGCCAATACAGATTGCTTCGTCAACAAAGCGCAAATGCATTAAGTTTGCATCAGCTGTGGAATAGACACCTACAGTTTCTATTCCAAGAGCTTTACAAGCTCGAACGATACGCAGGGCAATCTCACCTCTATTGGCGATGAGCAGTTTTTTTATCATGGGTTCATCCTTGTCGAAGCGGCATTCATTGATAGAGTCGCTAGCTTAGGCATATTCAAATTAAATGCACTTAGTATAAGACGATCTAAATTAGATCATCTTACAGAAGATAACGAAGCCTCTATCATCATGAGATAAAGTATGGCAAAAATAGTCGTTAAGCTTTGTAGCGTACGACAGGCTGACCAAACTGTACCACTTCTGAGTTATTCACTAAGATTTCGTCAATGACACCACTTTGGGTCGCTTCAAGAGGATTCATGATTTTCATCGCTTCAATAATCCCTAAGGTGTCACCAGCCTGTACCTTTTGTCCAACCTTTACAAATGGCGGATCATTAGGACTAGGGGCTGAATAATAAACACCTACCATTGGCGATGTCTCAACACTACCAGCTTTTACCGCTGCAGGCGCGGCTTCAGCAGCGATTGGTGCACCAGCAGCAGCGGGCGCAGCCATCATCGTTGGCGCAGGCGCATCATAGTGACGAGTCAAACTGATATGCTCATCATCTGAGCTAACTTCTAAATTAACCAGTTCACTTTCTTCCATAAGGGCGATCAGGGTGCGTATTTTTTCAATATCCATAGTTTTAATTTTGCCTTGTACCAAAGTCGAGAAATAGTGTAACTAAATATTGTGTAGATAATTGCTAATGATACCTATATTCCGGTCAATGAGCAATCGATGTACAGTTGTTAACTGAGTTTTTTTACATATTATGACGTAAGCTATCGTACGCGTAAGAAAATATTAACGATTTATCATAATCTATGTGACCTCATAGCGCCAGTAAATATCATTAGAAGTATTGTTTGGATGAATCGAAACACGATCAACCCCACAAAGCTCTCAAACGTCTTTGTTGATAACGTAGTCGTAATGTGAGTAAGATAGACGACAAAACCAAACCAGTAATCAATGCCATCCAAAACCCCTGTGCACCAACATCAGTGAAGCGCACTAAATAAATACCTAGTGGTAAAGCCACTAACCAATAACAAAATAGCGTGACCAACATGGGTACGGCAGTGTCTTGCATACCGCGCAATATCCCTGCGATGTTTACTTGCCAGCCATCAAATAGCTGATAAGCGAGCGCAAAAATAAGCAGATGCATAGATTGAGCCATCACGGCTGGATTATCAGTGAAGGCTGCTGCCAATTGTGGTCTAAATAGCCATATTCCAAGCATACAAATAATGGCAATCAATACTGTCCATATGAGACCAGTGGCTTGCACCTGACGCAGCGCCATCATGTTTTTTTCGCCAAAGCGATTAGATACCATGATGGTTAATGCCATCGCGACTGATATAGGTATCATGAACAATTGCGAGGTGACAGACAATGCGACTTGATGCGATGCAGTTGCCAGCTCGCCCAATGGACTGATAACGAGTGCGCCCAAGCTAAATAAACTGGCTTCAAAAAAGATGGACACACCAATAGGAATACCAAGCTTAAGAAGTTTTTTGATCTGTGCACGATTAGGACTGGCAAACGCATAAAAAAAGCGAGTACTGGCAAACTGTTTACGCTTAGTAAAACTGGTATAAGTAGCGAGTAGTAACACGTTTATCCATAAAACTAAGGCAGTTGCAACCCCGCAACCGGCGCCGCCAAGCTCAGGCATCCCAAATAAACCATGAATAAAAATATAGTTCAGAGGAATATCGGCAAGTAAGCCGATGATACTAATGACAGTCACGGGCTCAGGTCGACCAAGTGCTTCGCAATAGCTGCGCAGTACCGCATAGACAGCCAAAGCAGGGAAACCAAAGGAGACACCATGCAAATATTGCGTGGCAATTGGCTGAATGTTCTCAGGTACACCCATGATTCCGAGTACATTAGGCGCTAAATTGACAACGATGAAACCAATAATACCAAGGACACCAGCAGTCCATAAAGATTGCTGTGTGATATGTGGTACTTGACTGTGCTGATCTTTACCTATCGCTTCACCAATCAGCGGTGTGGTTGCGATTAAAATACCAGAAGCCAATAAAAATAGAGGAAGCCAGATACCAGATCCAACAGCCACGGCCGCTAAATCAAGTGCAGAGACTTGACCCGCCATAATGGCATCTACGACACCGAGCGCTGCTTGGCAAAATTGAGTAATCAAAATAGGAAGCGCAAGCACGCCTAAGCGGAAGCTGTAGCTTTTAAAGTCTTTAAAAGATAATGGGAAAACCATAGTGAGCAACTTTTTATTCTTTGTGGTCGTCATTGCGGATGAGCAAATATGGTCATCAGCAAATCAATAGCGGACAGTAAGATAGAAGTTGTGCCAATGATGATAATTTGATAAACAGTAGAAGCAAGCCTATAAGGGCAAAGTCTGAAAATAAAATGAAAGGCACAAAAATAAAAATAACCCGTCAATTCAAAAAGTGAATAGACAGGTTACAAGTAAAGAAGATGGTAAAGAAGCTGGGCTATGATGTCAACGTTAAAGAAGCGTTTGTTATCACTAAAATATTAGCTCATAAAGATTCTGGTAAATCTTGTACCACTGCTTGATATCCGATTAGTGTATTATTCGCGTCAAATGCTTGTACGACAATCGCGTAGTTAATTGATTTGTCAGAAATAACAGGCGCAAACTGGGTTTCAAGATTACTCAATACCAGATTCTGTACATAGCCATTAGCACCCGATTCTGCTTTATTGACGTCGATTTGACTGATTAATACGTGCTGAGTATTAGCAGGGTTTTTCCAAGTAGCATTTTTCTGATTTCCATTACCGACAATGTCAAGGTTCATTTGACCAAGTTCATAGTCCAGAGGATAGGTTCTAAAATTGGAACGATCACTAATGGTATAAGTCACATTACAATTGTTTTCGCCACTTGATAGCGTTTTGCCGCCTAATCCGTCTTGATATTCAAAACTGCCTTTCCACGGTGAGCCTGCTTCTTTTTCTTCAAAACTACCAGCAAAGGTAGTTAGCAAGTTTGGTGTTTCTATCCCTAACTCATTAACATACTTAACATCCAAAAACTCTAAAGTATCGAGACTGCCTGTCACTTTACCAGCGATATAATTATCGATTTTTAGGGCTGAATTTACACCCAAGCTATTATTTTCTTGGCAAGCTTGTTGCTGATAGCTAATGCTACCGTCAACACTGCCAACCCCATCTTTACTGATGTCAAAGTATACGGCGCCAATATCAGTATCGTTGCTGTCACCATCATTGAGTTCAACGAAGTGTCCAACATACAGACCACCACGTCCACCCTCTGGTGTCAGCTTGTCTAGGAAATTATCCAGTGACTCTTCTGGCAAGAATACTGACTTTAAAATCTCAGCCATAGATTTTTCGTCATCGCTGAGTTTGTCTTCAACTTCTTTATATTTTTCTTTTACTTTGTCTTCCACACGATCATATTCGTCTTTTACCTGATCTTCTATGCGGTCGTACTCTTCTTTGGCCTTGTCGCCATCGCTACCACAAGCACTGAGCGTCAAGCTGAGCATACTGAGGGTTAAGGCAGACAATAGCAGTTTGGGTGCGCTCATAACTAAATCCTAGCGTTGTTATATGACAGTTATAAAAAGGGTAAGCAGATAAAAAGTCTGTGCTCGCCAATATAGCAAATTTATACAGCACGCACGTGGATAAGTGTTAACTTACAACATAAAATTTTATATATTACCCTTACAGATGGACGTTGGCCTCGTCTGGCAGTAGGCCAAGAGTATCTGCCATAGACATAATGGCGTGCCAATGTTTTGGCTCAAGTGGAATAATAGTAAGCTGCTCGCAACCTTTTCTAAGGAGTAAAGAGTCTTCAAGTGCTGGCAAAAACTTCAGCTCTGATAAAGGTAAAACATCTATGAAAGCCAGCTCAAAACTCACTTCTACCATATACCAACGCGGCGCGTCTTCAGTCGCCAGTGGATCGTAATGGCGATGTTCAGGATGAAACTGGCTGGGATCAGGAAATCCTGCTTTGCTAATAGTCATGATGCCAGCTGCGCCTGACGGTCTGGCGCTAGAATGATAAAAGACAACTTTGTCGCCAACACGCATGTCATCACGCATAAAATTGCGAGCACGGTAGTTACGAACGCCATCCCAGTCGTCTCTCTCTAATCGCTCTAAATCTTCAATACCAAAAAATTTCGGGTTGGATTTCATCAGCCAATAAGCCATGTGTTGTATCCTTATAGTATGGTCAGTTATTTGTCGTAAACGTCTGATTAATGCGTTTTTAACATGTTGCCTGTAAGCCAATCGTTTTAACATCGGTTTTTATGAGTGGTTTTGTTGAGAAATTTATCATCGCAGCGCTTTTCTTTACATCATCTAGCCGTTATCCTAGCGCTACTTTCTGCTGATAACATCAGCCACCTATTTGTATAGACCGTTTTGCAGACAGCTTTTTCACAGATACCTTTATTAAAGAACCCTTCGTTTATGTCAAATACTCAATCTGCTCATTTCTTAAGTAGCAATAGACCTTTTAATGATTCTATGGTGAGTGTATGGGACGTGAAAGCCATTCCGCTAGCACTTTATATTCACATCCCGTGGTGCGTCAAAAAGTGCCCTTATTGTGACTTTAATTCACACGAGCTACCAGAAGATTCTCAGCTGTCTATGTATGATGAATACGTAGACGCGCTGTTGCTAGATGCTCGATTACAACAGTCACTGACGCAAGAGCGTGAAATCAGCTCAATATTTATAGGCGGGGGCACCCCTTCATTGCTGCCAATTGCACAGTACCAGCGTTTGTTTTCTGGCTTACGTCGTATTTTTAGCTTTGCTGAAGACATCGAGGTAACGATGGAAGCCAATCCAGGTACGCTTGAGCATGCCCCTTTTGCTGAGTATTTGAAAGTGGGTATCAATCGGTTGTCTATTGGGGTACAGAGCTTTGCTGCTGATAAATTGAAAACGCTTGGTCGTATCCATGACCCTGCTCAGGCACTATCAGCAATTCGTGCTGCTCGTGCCGCGGGTTTTGAGCGAGTCAATGTGGATTTGATGCATGGATTACCGCAGCAAATGATGGATGAAGCATTGACCGATATTCGCATGGCGCATGAAGCGGGTGCTACCCATATTTCTTGGTATCAATTAACCATTGAGCCCAACACAGTATTCTATCGCAGTCAGCCTATTTTGCCAGATGAAGACAATTTGGCTGATATTGAGCAAGCTGGTCAAGCGCTTTTGGAGGACTTGGGCTATAGCAATTATGAAGTCTCAGCTTGGGTGGGCACCTCAGACAAACCGTGTCGTCACAATATTAACTATTGGCAGTTTGGTGACTACTTGGCGATTGGCGCTGGCGCGCATGGTAAGGTAACGGTTGGTGATATAGGCTCAAACTTAACTGAGAGTAGGCTACGTCCTGTAGAAACAGACGATAGATTAGAAAATAACTTGCTAGAAGCGTCTGGTATTTACCGTTTTAGTAAGTCGCGCTTGCCTAAAGATTATATGGTTAAAAATGACGAGTTTGACAGTCATGATACTGCTAACGTTGAGGCTAAAGATTTACCAGTAACTGAGTATTCGTCCATTCAACAACTTGCCCCAAAAATGGTTGGCTGGCAGAAAATTGCCAGTGACGAGCTTGTCAGTGAGTTCATGCTGAATGTACTACGTTTGCATGGCGGGGTAGAGTGGTCGTTGTTTGAAGCTAGAACGGGTCTTAGTTACGATGACATTGATGTGCAAGTGAAAAAACTGATAGCGCAGGGATTATTGATAGACAGTACTGAGCATCTACAGCCGACCGCATTAGGGCAGCGTTACTTAAATCAAATATTACGAGAGTTTTTATGACAGTGAATATTGATCGGCATATTATCAAGCAGCAGTTTACAGCTGAAACATCTTAAAAAACTTACAATAAAAAAGGGCGTATCAAATCAATGATAAGCCCTCTAGAACATCTAAGTAGTTAACACTTAGATTTTGTTTTGTACTTCTTGTGCACTACCAGATACAGCACTGCCAGCACTTGATACGTCTTGGCCTAAACCTTTAAAAGTGTTACAACCAGTTAGAACAAACATAGCAGCTAAAGATGCGATAATTACTTTTTTCATAATAGTATCCTCAAAAATGGGTTTTTATAAATAATCACAGTGACCTAAGCAGGTGCTTAAACTTCACTGAGGGGGTAATGAATAAAATGATAATGTATAAATATTATCTCGCTATCCGTTACCGACATAATAGTGAAAGTTAAAAACGCTGCACAGTATCAAAATGTAATTATCGCTAGTAAACTGTAACTTTTCATTACACACCATATATAAGGCAAACAACAGTTTGCTTTGATTACTTGAGGAGTATTATGACCATCCATATCGTGCTGGTAGCACCTAAGATGCCTAGCAATACAGGCAATATTATTCGCTTGTGTGCGAATACAGGCGCGCAGCTACATTTGGTGAGACCTTTAGGGTTCGAGCTTGATGATAAAAAACTGCGCCGTGCCGGTCTGGACTATCATGAGTATGCGCATTTGCAAGTACACGATGATTGGATAATGGCAAGACAGGCATTGCAAGCTGCAGACTGTCGAACGATTACCGCGCTAACCACCAAGCTTAGTAAGCCTTTTTATGACTATGATTTTAGCGGACAGCGAGGCACTGAAGAAGTAGAAAACCACTCAATGCCTAATATCGCTCTGGTGTTTGGGTCTGAAACCGCAGGATTGGCTGACGATATTCGTGAAGACATCGGCGCAGACAATTGGCTGAGATTACCGATGCTTGCTGATTCACGCAGTTTGAATTTGTCTAATAGCGTGGCAATATGCTTGTATGAAATATGGCGTCAGCAAGGCTTCTCTGGTGACGAGGGGCGCAGTATTGGCTATGAGACATTGACTGTCTATGATCCAAAATAATGCTCTGTTGATTGGCTAATCAAATATCATGCCCTATATCTATAGACACGTATAACAATGACTAATACCTTATAAACAGTTTGGCGGCTTGGGTAGACCAGCTAAGCGATTGACATGGCGAGCAACCAACCCTGTATTGAATAACTGCTGAAGCTTTTGGTTGCTAATGTCATGGGTTGGCAGCGTTTTTTGTAGCCATTTAATGAGCGGGCGTGTGGCGGGTGCATGATTGAACTTATCAAAAAACGCTCGTACCTGTTGTAAGATTTGCAAATGCTCAGTCTCTAACACCACATCTAAGGTATTAGCGAGTTGCTGCGCAATAGCAGGTGTCCAAATACTATGGTCACATAAATGACCGTCCTGATCCAATGCCACGGTACTCAAGTCGTGAATCATATTGTCGTTATTCATAAGGTAATCGTCACCACTTTCTCGAATTGACTGTCTTGGGTTAAATTAACCCAGTCTAGATCTGTTAATAAACCATTTAGTTTGGCATCTAGATTGAGCTTAGCGCTGGTATTGGTGGTTAGCTGAGCCACATCATCTGCTAGTGCATAGATGCCAGCAATACCCTGTATTTCGCTCTCTTCTAAATGGGCATTAAACCAATCGATAAAAGCGATGGTTGAGCCGAGCAGTATCACACTGTCACCTGAGCGCCATGTGCGTGCCATCTCTTCGGTAGCGTGACTAAGCGTATCCATTGTACTGTGTAACTGATATAAGGTTGCCATAAGTATGTCCAGCTGTTGTTATTTTAATATTAGGCGTTGGGTCAAATAGTGATCTATTTGGTGATATTACTTGTCATCAAAATCGCAATATCTGCTCAAAATCTTGAGTGTTCACCACTTCTGGTATCAATGTTAATTGAGAGGCCAAATCTGCTGGTATCATGCCCGTCACCCAACCACTAAAGACATCATCAGGGAGCCATGCGGCTGGCATATCATATAGATCAAGCGACTGAATCATGCCATGCAAACGTGATTCAGGCTGCATCAATAGGCCAAAGACGGGCGCATCCAAATAAAGCTGCACCTCATGGCCAAAAGTTGCTAGGGTTAGCGCAAGCGCACAGCCTTCATAACTGGCCATCTCAGTCGCCGTATGTAGCTGAATTAATAATTTCATGATTACTTCCTAATCTGTGTAGTCACTGACTGGCCTTTATCTAAGGCTGCTTTTTGCTAAAGCTGCACTTTATCAAAACTGCATCAGCGTATTGTTTTCTTGCATCATCATGGCGAGCTCGCTAAGTCCAACTAAGGCAAAACCTGCGGCAAGGTTGTCGCTATCAAGCTGATGACGTGCGCTGTTATCAGCATCAGTGATACCGCGACTGAGGGCAGTACTGACACAAACGGGTAGCGATAATTCATATTGCTCAGCGAGATTTTGCCACTCTTTGGTCAAATTGATTTGGTCAGCAGACTGCCAACGTAAACGATTTGCAATATGAGCAGCATCTCCATAAAAAAAGATATTTAACGACGCTTTTTTTATTTTGGAGTGGTCGCTGTCATTGTGCTGCTCGTCTGCAGCAACTGCATTTTTAGCGTTTTGAAGATAGGCACGTGCATAACGCAGCGCTAGCTTGGCAAGCGGGTGGCTTGGGTCGGCAGTAATGAGGAGTAAGGGCGTAGTGGTGGTCATAGAATTTTTATCAATCATCTGTGCTAAAGTTGTTTATGCTACCATAAAGCCACTCAAAGCAACTAGGCGCACTGCCATGAAATGTGGTTTTATATCCCACAGTTATTATTAAGTGCTGTTATTGGATACAGTGACTGCTTCGTAAGAAAAAACAATAAACTTATGCGCGAGCTTCACGTAGTCTTATCACTCTATGCAAGGAGTTTATGTCCCTATGTTACCTGCTATGCCTTCACCTATGAACAATACGACAGATTGTCAGCCGACAGCGGCGCAGCTACAAACATTGCAAACGGCAAGTAGCTTTGCTTATCAGATTTGGGAGAGCCGGACGGTCTCGTGTCAAACGTTTTTACGTAGCTATCCTCTAGACCAGACTTTAACGCGCCAGCAAATTGATGATCTGATTCAAGACTATACGTTGGATGAGAACTATCAATTGGTTGATGAAGCAAAGGTAATGAGCGGCTTACGACACTTGCGTACACTGCTGATGATGCGCTGGATTTGGCAAGATGCCTTACAAGTGATTGCGCTTGAGCAATTGACCGATGAGCTGTCTGAATTTGCTGATGGTTGTATCTCGTTTGCTAAGGACTATACGTATCGTCATTTGGTTAAACAATACGGTGAGCCAACCTTTATTAACGCTCAAGGCAATGTGCAAATTGATGATATGGCAATCATGGCGATGGGTAAACTGGGTGCTCATGAACTTAATTTATCGAGTGATATTGATCTCATCTTCGTTCATCAGGCTCGCGGAGAAACCAACGGCAACAAGGCAAATGGCACACGAAGTATAGACAACAAGCGTTTTATGACGCGACTCGGTCAAGGCATTATCAAACTATTGGACAATAAAACGGCTGATGGTTTTGCTTTTCGAGTCGACATGCGTTTGCGTCCATGGGGTGATGGTAGTGATTTGGCCATCCATTTATCGGCGCTACAAAAATATTTCTCTTTGCATGGACGTGCGTGGGAGCGTTTTGCGTGGTTAAAAGCCCGAGTAGTAGGCCACATAGACCAGCCATTCTATGATGAATTACAAGCGCTCATCAAACCATTCGTCTTTCGCTACTATGTCGATTATAGTGCGTTCTCAGCGCTTCGAGAGATGAAGTCACTCATTCAGAACCAAGTGGCTCAGCGTGAGGACTTGGATAATATCAAACTTGGTGCAGGCGGTATCAGAGATATTGAGTTTATTGTACAGGCCTTTCAGCTAATTTATGGAGGTAGGCATCCGCAATTACAGATCAAGTCTTGCTTAGAAGCGATGCAAGTATTGTGTGAACTTAGATATTTAGAAACATCAACATATGAGCAGTTGCAAGCGGCTTATCGGTTTTTGCGCCGGCTTGAGCATGGTATTCAGGCCATCAATGATCAGCAAACTCAGCGTTTACCACATGATCCAAAATGGCAGCATAACCTTGCGATCACCCTTGGATTTGATAACTGGGAAGCACTGCTGAGCACTCTCAATCAGCATCGAAACAATGTCAATGTGCCATTTGAGCGCATGGTGACTGAACGCCAAGTCCCCACTCAAGAAGAAACGGATATCGGACCGGAGCGGCTGGACAAACAGATTGCGCGTTTATATCAAGTCCTGACAGAAGATAATGGTAAGTTGCTACAGGATTTTTGGCAGTCAAAAATGGTTGCCAACTTAAGCGAGGAAGCTCGTGAGCGCTTGGATGATGCATATCCTGTTATTGTACATGCGCTACTCGCGCACCAAGAGCAGCAGCAACTGGCGAATACTGCTTTACCTCGCCTTATCGCCTTGCTTGAAGCGATCTGTCGCCGTTCTATATATTTGGTCATGATCGCAGAAAACCCGAATGCAACGGTTGAGTTGATTCCGATGTTATCAGCCAGTCCGTGGATTGCAAAAGAGCTGGCACAGTATCCGGTACTTCTAGATAGCTTCTTACAGCAGCGCTATCGTCACTTGCCTGACAAGCTTGAATTACGTGATATTTTGCGTCAACAGTTGTTGCGGGTTGAGCCTAATGATGAAGAAGAATTACTGAGTGTCCTAAGACTGTTCAAAAAGAACCAAGTATTGGCCGTGGCGGCCAGCGATGTGTTGGCTGAGCGTCCAATCATGAAAGTGTCGGACTCTCTGACTTATATTGCAGAAGTAGTGTTAGAGGCTGCACTTGAGCGGGCCTTTGCCGAGCTTGTGAAGCGTTATGGTTATCCTATTGGTCAAGATGGTGATCCAGTTACAGAGGCAGATTGCGGCTTTGCCATCATCGGCTATGGTAAACTTGGCGGGCTAGAGTTGTCCTATGCTTCAGACTTGGATTTGGTGTTCTTGCATAAAATAAAAGAGCAGGGTATGACTACCGGTGAGAAATCGGTGAGTGGCATGAAATTCGCTGCACGTTTGGTACAAAAATTGATGAATTATCTCAATACTCAAACGCGAGATGGCCGCGCTTATGAGATTGATATGCGTTTACGTCCTTCAGGCAACGCAGGTATGATGGTAGTATCCTGCCATGCTTTTGAAACCTATCAGTTTGAAAAAGCATGGTCGTGGGAGCATCAAGCTTTGGTTCGTGCACGCGCAATTTGTGGTGATAGGCGAGTAACAGCACAGTTCTGTGATATTCGTCGAGATGTGTTGGCATTACCACGGACAATAGAACAAGTACGTTCTGAAGTCACCAGTATGCGTATAAAAATGCAAAAACATTTGGGTACGAGCCAATGGCAACAACAAGCGGGCAAGTTCCATCTTAAACAAGATGCGGGTGGCATAGTCGATATTGAGTTCTTAGCACAATTCGCTGTGCTGGCTTATTCGCACGAGTATCCAAGTTTGACTAAGTGGAGTGATAATGTCCGTATTTTCGAGGAAGTGGGGTCGTTAGGTATTTGGGAGCAGCGTGTTTGTCAGGATCTGACGGATGCCTATCTCAGAATTCGTGCGGCCACTCATCAGTTAGCGTTGTCAGAGCAGTCGTTATTGGTCGATGAGTCATTATGGAAAGAGACGCGTGCACTTTTGCAAGCGCAATGGCAGCATTTGATGGGTGTCAATTTGACAGACACAACCTTACCAACATCTTGAGGGAGTCTATAACCATAAAGCTAATAACTATAAAACCAATAACCATAAAATCAGTAACGATAAATAATATGAAAATAGTATGTAAACCAAAAGATTTCATTTGCTCGTACTGCCAATGATATAATCGGCTTCACATCATAATTTCACCATCAGTATAGATTCATAATGAAATTGTATTTTTAACCATAAAATGTGATACGGCGGTGTTATTATATGATGTTGACACATACTGTTGAATAAAACCTATCTAAAAAGTTAGACGTTAGCGCTAGCATAAGGACTATAAAATGAATATGGCAACACAAGACGGTAAGCTTTGGATGAATGGCACGATGCTCGAACAGCCAGATGCTAAAGTTCATGTACTGACGCACAGCTTGCATTATGGCATGGCTGTGTTTGAAGGGGTACGCGCTTACCAAACAGCCGATAACCGCACTGCTATTTTTCGCCTAAAAGATCATACTGAGCGCTTATTAGGCTCAGCGAAAATATTCCAAATGGATGTGCCTTTTGACGCGGCAACACTTGAGCAAGCACAAAAAGATGTGGTCAAACAAAACAACTTAGCAGAAGCGTACATCCGTCCTTTGATTTGGGTAGGCGCAGAAAAGCTAGGTATCTCATCTCGTGAAAACAGTATCAATGCGATGGTTGCTGCTTGGCATTGGGGTGCTTATTTAGGAGATGAGGGTATCAAAAATGGTATCCGCGTAAAAACCTCTTCTTACACGCATCATATGCCTAACGTCACCATGTGCAAAGCAAAAGCATCTAGCAACTATCCTGTGTCTATCTTGGCAAACCAAGAAGTCACTCGTAATGGTTATGACGAAGCGATCTTAATGGATCCACAAGGTTTTGTATGCCAAGGCGCTGGCGAAAACTTATTCTTAGTTAAAGACGGTGTCCTACATACCCCAGACCTATCTGGTGGTGCATTAGACGGCATTACTCGTCGTACTATTCTTCAGTTCGCAGCGGATTTAGACATCAAAGTTGTTGAGCGCCGTATCACTCGTGATGAGTTTTATTTAGCGGATGAAATCTTTATGACAGGTACCGCTGCTGAAGTGACGCCTATTCGTGAATATGATGATCGTACTATCGGTAATGGTGGTCGTGGCGAGTTGACCGAAAAACTACAGACGTTATATTTTGATGCTGTGCATGGTCGCAATGAAAAATATATGGATTGGTTAAGCTTCATCGACTAAAAGCCATATTATTTAAACCTATCAAAAAAGCTGAGCGTAATCGTTCAGCTTTTTTATGCTAATATATTTGTCATATTTATCCATAAGATTAAAGTGAGCAGTCAATGCCAATAGATTCTAGTACAGCAGATAATAATAATATCAAACAAATTATTTGTATTAAATGGGGTACAAAGTACGGCGCTGATTATGCCAATAAATTATATGGCATGGTCTCTCGTAACATCACACCACCGTTTCGTTTTGTCTGTTTTACAGATGATACGACTGATGTGCGTCCAGAAATCGAATGTCAAGAATTGCCACCACTAGATGTCACTATGCCGACCAATACCCTTGGTAAGTGGCCGAAATCTCGCTTGTGGGGTGAGAAACTGGGTGATTTGACAGGTACAGTGCTGTTTGTAGATTTGGATGTGATTATAGTAGATAGTCTCGATCCTTTCTTTGAATATGGCGAGCCAGATGACGTTATTTTGTCTTATAACCCAAGTAATCCATTAGAACGTTTGGGTCAGACGTCTTGCTTTAGATTTAAAATAGGGTCACTTGTCTCATTACAAGAAAAATTCAAAGCCGATCCCCAAGGTGTCGCTGATGAATATCGTTTTGAGCAGCGCTTTGTTACCCGTAACGCGCCAGGTGGCGTCAAGCTGTTTCCAAAGGCGTGGGTTGCTCATTTTAGACGCAAATGTCGTCAGCCATTCCCGCTTAACTATATTAAGGAACCAAAAATTCCTAAAGGCGCTCGCATCGTCATTTTCCCTGGTGATTTGTATCCGACGCATGCTATTGAAGGCAGATATAACAAAAACGCTGCTAACAATGCCAAAGATCATTTGAAGAGACTCACTGAGCCTAAAAACTTAAAAAGACCGCTCCGTCATCTGCGTCACTTTATTTTGCCAGTTGGGTGGATAGAAAAATATTGGAAAGAATAAGCTCAATGTGATTTTAACGAATTTCATGTTAAAAAATCAGTACTTAAGCCTTATCACATTTAAGTATCATCACATAGGTATAAGGCTTAGAGTATTTATCAGTCAACGGATGTAATTATGAAACCAAATGATACTATTAGAGTTTTTGTCGGTTGCGACCCAAATAACTGTGATTTAGAGCAGATGATGGTGTTGGATTATAGTATCCATAAACATACTAGCGTCCCTGTTGAAATAGTATGGATGCAGCTATCGCGTGATCCTAAAAGCTATTGGTATTCTAATCCTGAAACTGGCGAGGGCTGGGACACAACCAAATGGTCAACGCCATTTTCAGGGTTCAGGTGGGCTATTCCAGAATACTGTGGTTACTCTGGGCGTGCTATTTATATGGATGCTGATGTGGTGGTTTTAGATGACTTAGCAAATTTATGGCGTCATCCCATCAATGGAAAATCTGTAGTAGCGGCCAAAACAAATGCGGATATGACTCGCTTATGTACCTGCGTTTGGGATTGTAACAAGGCAAAGGATGTTGTTCCGCCGATTCAACAACTCAGAAAAGATCCTGATAGCCATAGACATATGATGAAGCTGCTTAAGAAGAATAGAAAGCTCATCGAGCCTTACCTTAATACCTATAATTGCGTAGATGGTGAAGGTTTACCAATAGAAGATATCAAGATATTACATTACTCAGATATGGGCACGCAGTTCAGCCACAAATACGCAATAGATAGAGTAAAAGCAGAAGGATTTGAGCATTGGTTTGATGGTAATATTATGCCGCACCCAAGACAAGATTTGTCTGAGGTTTTTGATGAATATTATAACGAAGCACTTGCTGCAGGATATCAGTTAGACAGTTATAGAGTTGAACCTTTTGGACGTTTTCCGAAAAAATCTCAGCAAGGTTATGTGGGTAATAAAGTTACTCGTCCTCCCGCCTCTAAATCGTTATTTGCGAAATTGTTTAATCGCTAATTTTTTTCGTAAAATCATCGTATATTCTGTTTTCAAATGGGTGAAGAATCAATCCATAGGTTGTCATTTATGAAGCAGCACAAAAAAATTGTAGTACTCGTTATTAACTGTCTACAAGGTGGCGGTGCGGAACGTGTAGTATTAACGTTAGGTCAAGGATTCTATGAGCTGGGCTACGAGGTACATATACTAAGATTCAAGCCGCTAGTTGAGTACGACTTGGGTCCAAATCTTAATTATCATGTACTTAGATTTAAACCTTATAAGCTCATACCAGGATCAGAGCGGCGTGACAGAATTTTTGCGCGTGCGGTTGATAAATATGTTTCACAAAATATTGGTCAACCTGACATTGTATTGTCTAACCTTGATCGTGCAGACAGTATCCTGAGCAATAGTAAGCTGCCCAATATCTTTTATGTGATCCATAATACGGTGTCTTTATTATATAAGTTCAATAAGACCAGTGCGGCTGACGACCTAAAATCTAAGATGATCAACATATACTCTAAGCATCCTTGTATATGCGTCAGCAAGGGCGCTGAAAAAGATTTTATAAAAAGCTTTGGTGATATCACACCAACGATTGCCATTCATAATCCAATTGATAGAGATGGAATCAAAAAACAGGCTGATGCTTTTGTTCCAGATTATCAAAACTACATCATCCATGTGGGTAGCTTTAAAGATGCAAAGCGTCATGATTTATTGGTAAAAGCATACGCTCAAACAGACCAGTCTATGCCGCTATTGTTGCTCGGCCAAGGTAAGCATAAAAGTGAGACGGAGCAATTAGTTAAAGAGTTAAACCTAGAGGAAAAAGTGGTGTTTTTAGGTTTTTGTGAAAATCCTTTCCCTTATATAAAAAATGCCCAATTTAAAATACTGACCTCTGATTGGGAAGGCTTTGCCTTGGTGATCGCTGAGGCTTTGGTGCTAGGTACGCCTGTCATAAGTACTAACTGTCCTTCAGGTCCAAGTGAGTTATTACCCGAAAATAACTTAATGCCAATGGGTGATATTGATGCAATTGCCGAAAAAATGCGTCAAGCCATGAATAACCCACAGAAATTTCATGCATCATTTGATGAAAAACTTCTCCCAGCTCAGATTGCGGCAGAATATGTAGGCTTTGCCCACAGCGTGAACACTAAAAGTTGATAAAACTGCCTATTTTTTATATTAAAAATTACCTGTAGCGATGAAAAAGACTAGAAAATGATTAATAAATTAATAAAAATAACAGAAAATGCCCACAAGAAAAATAAGAAAAAAGTGCTCTTAGTGATAAATTGCCTGCAAGGTGGTGGTGCTGAGCGCGTCGTCCTTACTTTAGGACAGGGGTTTTATGACTTAGGGTATGAAGTTCATGTCTTGAGGTTTAAACCTCGAATCGACTACGATCTCAATCCAAATCTTAATTACCATTTACTCAATTTCAAGCGTTTTAAGCTTATACCAAAATTAGAGCGTCGTGACAAAGTTTTTGCGTTTGTAGTAGATCGTTACATCTCAAAAAACATTGGCAGAACTGATCTGATCTTGTCAAACCTTGATCGCGCAGACAGTATTCTGAGCAATAGTAAGCTGCCCAATATCTTTTATGTGATACACAATACTGTGTCTTTGTTATATAAGTTTGACGATACTGGTGCTGATCACGAATTAAGGTCAAAGATGATGGAGATATACTCTAAGCATCCTTGTGTATGTGTCAGCAAGGGCGCCGAAAGAGATTTCGTTGAAAGCTTTGGGAATATTACACCAACGATTGCCATTCATAATCCAATTGATAGAGATGGAATCAAAAAGCTGGCTGATGCTTTTGTTCCAGATTATCAGAACTACATCATTCATGTGGGCAGTTTTAAAGAAGCGAAACGCCATGATATATTGTTAAGAGCTTATGCTCAAACAGATCAATCTATGCCGCTATTACTGCTAGGCAAAGGCAAGCTGAAAGACGAGATAGAGCAATTGGTAGTAGAACTTAACTTAGAAGAAAAAGTGGTATTTTTAGGTTTTCAGGAAAATCCTTTTCCTTATATAAAACATGCTACATTTAAAGTGCTGACCTCTGATTGGGAAGGTTTTGCCTTGGTAATCGCAGAATCTTTGGTTTTGGGTACCCCTGTCATTAGTACCGATTGTCAGTCAGGTCCGAGTGAGTTATTACCAGAAAATAATTTAATGCCATTGGGAGATATAGATGCTATCGCTGCAAAATTGAGCTTAGCAATGAAAAACCCTCAACAATTTCACGCTGAATTTAACGAGGCACTTCTTCCGGTTACTATTGCCCAAAAATATCTAACCTTTGCAACTGATCTTGAAGTCAAAAGCGTTCTTAATCCAGCCACCATTTAGACCAATCGTCTTTGTGTAATGCGCGTAATGTGGCAAAAGCGCTATCAGTATGTTGTAGCTTTTCAAAAACAGCTAACAGCATATTTGTGGCCAACTTATCTGCTTTATAGAATTTATAATAGCGTTTGCGCATGTTTCTCAAACTGTCGTCAGTCCCTATGCGAAAATAAGTAAGACCGTTATAAAGAGGTAAGTCACCAGCATAAAGCATGGCGGTTTTTTCAGGTATCAATGGCATAGAGTCAGCGTCAACGGGTCGCTGCAAAAAATTCTTGGTCTCGTAGACTCTCAAAGTGTTCATTAAAGTCACGACAGTCATCAATATAGCTGCTCTGTGAGTATTGTCTGAATGATCAATAAACGTATCACAAGCAGAAACAATCCAGCGTAAAGATAAGTTTTCCAATAGATAATCGCTTTCAGCCAGCCATAGCCTTTCGAATTCAGCAAATATGTAATCTATCTTGTATTTACGACGCATCAATATAATAAGCGTATTGTGATAAAAACAGAGCTCAGACTCTCCTAATGATTGGTATTTTAAATTATTCAAATGGTTTTCTAGATCTGTGCTCTTGCGCTCATCGGTTAGTGCTCCAATATTACACATTGATTCAGTAAGCGTTGTTGCTTTCATTTCATCAAAGCTTTTACCTTCATAATTCTTAATAATCTTACCTGCATTCAATCTTTTTTCGCTTCGGAATACCAATAGCAATTTTCTTTGCCAATTTGGAGATGTGGTCATGTGTGTAGAATCCTTTGAGCAAATATAATGATATTAAAGATCAAACGGTTGAATTATGAGGGGTTGGAGATGTTTTTTTATCTAGACTGAATAATATTGTTTGTACCAACCCACAAACTTTCCAATACCTTCCTCGATACTGGTTTCAGGCTTAAAGCCGATATCATCTACTAATTCATCTATGTCGGCGTAAGTAATCGGCACGTCGCCTGCTTGCATCGGTAGTAGGTTTTCCTGAGCTTTTCTACCACAAGCGTCTTCGATAGCAGTGATAAAGCGTCGTAACGTCACGGGCTGATTATTGCCGATATTATAAATTTTGTAGGGAGCAGTCGCTGTCGTAACAGTAGAATACTGAGGAGCGGGAGGCTTGTCGATTATTCTGATAATACCTTTTATGATATCGTCAATATAGGTAAAGTCACGCTGCATATCGCCATTATTGAAAACATTGATTGGTTCGCCAGCTAAGATCTTTTTGGTAAAAGAAAAGTATGCCATGTCAGGGCGTCCGTAAGGACCATAAACCGTAAAAAAGCGCAATCCTGTCGTAGGGACATTGTATAGATGGCTGTAACTATGAGCCATCAGCTCGTTGGATTTTTTGGTAGCAGCATATAGGCTGATGGGAAAGTCAACGCAATCAGCAGTGGTAAAGGGTTGCTTGATATTCATGCCATAGACAGAGCTAGAGCTGGCATAAATTAGGTGTTTGATCTTGTGGTGACGACAGCCCTCTAATATATTCACAAAACCAACCACGTTTGAATCAATGTAAGCATTTGGGTTATCAATGGAGTAGCGCACCCCAGCTTGAGCACCCAAATTAATGACGGTATCAAATTGATAAGTGGAAAAAATATCAGACATGCCTTTGCGATCAGCAAGATCTAGCTTGATGAATACAAATTTTTCTGGCGTTGATATCTCACTGAGTATTTTCAAACGCTCTTGTTTCAGACCGACGTCATAATAGTCGTTGATATTATCAATACCAACAATCAAATCCTCATTGTCAGCTACGTCTATTTTTGGGTTTGCTTCTAACAACGCTTTGATTAAATGAAAACCAATAAAGCCTGCCGCACCAGTGACGAGTATTTTCATCAGTCGCTCCCAAATAAGTCACGTGTGAACACTTTGTCCGCGACATCTTCTATATCATCAGATAAGCGGTTTGCGACGATGACATCACTCATTGATTTAAAAGCTTCTAGGTCACGAATCACTCGTGAGTTAAAAAAGTCCTCTTCTTTCAATACGGGTTCATAAACCACAACTTCAATACCCTTTGCCTTAATACGTTTCATAATCCCCTGTATGGCAGAAGCTCTAAAGTTGTCTGAACCGCTTTTCATGACCAGTCGGTGTATACCTACAATTTTTGGCTTTCTCTCAATAATTTTATCAGCGATAAAGTCTTTACGGGTTCTATTAGAGTCAACGATAGCCTTTATAAGGTTACTGGGTACTTCGTCATAATTTGCCAATAATTGCTTAGTATCTTTCGGGAGGCAGTAGCCGCCGTAGCCAAATGAGGGATTATTATAATGATTGCCAATGCGTGGATCTAAGCCAATACCTTCTATGATTTGCTTGGTCTCAAGTCCAAAAGTTTGTGCATAAGTATCAAGCTCGTTAAAATATGCCACACGCATCGCTAGATAAGTATTAGAAAATAACTTAATCGCCTCAGCTTCAGTGGACTCTACAAACAATATAGGCGCATCTTTTTTGATGGCACCTTCAAGTAGCAAGTTAGCAAAAATCTGAGCTTGCTCAGACTGTGCGCCTACAATGATTCGAGAAGGGTATAAATTGTCATGCAGTGCTTTACCTTCTCGCAAAAATTCAGGCGAAAAAATAATACGGTCAGTCGCATAACGTTCTCTGATATTCGCTGTATATCCAACTGGCACCGTAGATTTTATGATAATGGTGGCTTGTTGGTTGACCAAAAGCACTTGCTCAATCACTGTCTCTACGGTTGAGGTATTAAAATAATTGGTCTTGGTATCGTAATCAGTTGGCGTTGCTATGATGATAAAATCAGCATTCTGATAAGCGTCTTTGGCATCAAGTGTCGCAGAGAAATTGAGGTTTTTGTGTGATAAAAAATCTTCAATATCTTCATCTTCGATAGGAGATTGCTTTGCATTTAATGATTTGATTTTTTCAGGGACGACATCGACAGCCACAACTTCATTGTGCTGGGCCAATAGCATTGCGTTTGATAAGCCTACGTAGCCTGTACCTACTACTGCTATTTTCATATTATATCCAAATAATTTTTAACTTTTCTTGGTTTGAACCAAGAGTAGGTGATGCTAATGATAGTTCAAGCGTGGGTCAAATACATTCAGGTCTGCTTACTGTCATTTTTTATTACAGCATTGGGAAGATAATCCGAAAATTTCTGTCTCATGGCTTTGCTAATTTTTTCATATAGATCTGGCTGAAGAAGGTCTAAGCTTTGAATACAACCATATTTGATGCTTTTGTCTTCCAAGTCATTGATAAAACTCTCTACGCTATGCTCATTTTTTAGATAATTGATAGACGTATCAGGTTTTAAAATTGCTTCACTCTTTTGAATTTTTAGGTGGTTCATTAGAGTGATGGGATTCACTTGCTCGACATCTCTAAACTTATATTTTATCTGCTCATTCAATAATTGTGGATGATGTAACCAATATGTTTGTAAAATATTTTTATCGACAATATGAGGATAATGATGAATCTCAAAAAATTTATCCATCCCAAGTATTTTAGCACTTAACATTTGCGCTATCGTATGCCTTGGTTGAATAGGCGTGCCAAATAACTTAAAGCGAGATTTTCGAAAGTTAAGTTTGGCGTTCAAAGCGGTACTTTTACGCCACTTACCATGAATAATGAGTTTTTCCTCATCCAAAAAATCAGTGATCGTCACTGGCTGATTAAAAAAGAAATCGTCATTCATATAAATAAAATAATCAGACAGTCTTTTGATATTCCATATCATTGTTTCAATGGATCGGGTATTAAAGGTCGGTAAAAATGCTTCATAGCCTGTAAATATTTCTTTGTGATCGATAATACGTATTTTATCTGCTGAACAGATTTTTTGCTTGGCGAACTCATCAATGAGCGTTGGTTGCTGCTGGTCGGTGACAATATAAATGTGACGACAAAAAGGCACATATTTGATGATAGAGGCCACATTATAATATATTTCATCGTCACTCGCGAAACGTGTCGCTGTCATCGCATCTGACGCGACTGTTTTTCCTGACTTATAAAGCTCTCTTTTTTGTTTGAGCGTGGGGTCTGCACCGTCCACCCAAGCAATAACCACGTCTACTGTTTTTTCGTCAGACTGTTTCATGACTGATCCTGTTTTTATGACCGTATTATAATGATATGCTGATTTTTCGGTCGTTATCTTGGCTCAGCTATGATATTTACTCGTATTGAGATTGGCAAGATCTAACTGATTTATATAGCAAAGACTGGACATTACTTTATGCGAAAGAGCATAACCAGACTTCAATCAGTATAAGCTTAGGGCCAAAGGTAGCTGAGACTAGCATACAAAGTCAAAAGTTGGCAATAATCGTAACCGTCGATATTCTTATTTGACCAGTCTGCCATACTTATATTTCTACAACCTTAAGCTGGAATAACAATGCCTGCAACTATTCTATTTATTTTGAAAGCGCTTGAAGGTCGCGGTGCTGAGCGTATGGTAACAACGTTAGCAAGTGCTTATGTAAAAATGGGCCATAGCGTTCATATTTTATGTTTGGAAAATACGCAAGACATGTCCTTGGGTGCTGGGATTCACTATCATGTCGTGCCATATGATAAGGTGTTTTTTCCTCAAGATCTGGCACCATCTTCTACCCAATCAGCCGACTATAGAACTGTTGCTCAGCGGATTGATAATTATGTGCTAAGTCAAATAGGGACGCCTGATCTGATATTGGCTAACATATATAAAATAAATTGGATAATGGCGTATAGTCAATTGCCCAATATCGTTAATGTATTGCACACAGCGTTATCCAAGCAGTTTCAGAACCAATTATCAGATGCGCCCATACAAACGCTCAAGCATCTACAAATGGTCTATGGTGCGCATCCTTGTAGCTGCGTGAGCGAGGGGGCACGTAAGGATCTGCTGTCACTTTTGGGAGCAGTGACCCAAACCACGACAATTTATAATCCTTGCGACATGATCAATATTAAGACTAAAGCAGAGCAAACACGAGATATCGAACAACTTGGCCTCATAAAAAATAACTATATTATTCATGTTGCCTCGTTTGATACGATGAAAGGTCATCTAGACTTGCTACAAGCTTATTCAAAAACGGAGCGCAAAATGCCTTTAGTATTAGTTGGTAAAGGCAAGCTTGAAGCGGATAGTAAGCAGTTAGCCCGTCAACTTGGTATCAGTGACTGTGTCAGATTTTTAGGCTTTCAAAGCAATCCATATCCGTTGATTGCTTCAGCAGCATTGATGGTGCTGACCTCTAAGTTTGAAGGTTTTGGCTACGTTATTGTAGAGGCACAAGCACTGAGCGTACCAGTAATTAGTACCGATTGTCCGTTTGGTCCAAGGGAGCTCTTACCAGCCAAAAACTTGATACCTGTAGACGATATTGACGGATTAGCGATGCTCATCGATCAAGTAATAAATGATCGAGCACAGTACGTCGTACCCTTAAATCAGCAACTATTACCACATCATATCGCCAAGCAATATTTGGCATTTGGTACAAAACTTGTCAGATAAGTAGGATTATAGGTAGTCGAATAATGCTTGAGAGACAGGGGAGTGATTGATGACAGACACGCCGCGCGCTTTGTACACTTTACCCAATAAGTTAAATGCAGGGACAATGCGCTCACTTGTTACTTTATTGAGTGTACTTGGAGCACTGTCACTGTCATTTTCATAAAATCGGGGTTGATCGCTGTTGAGTAAGTCAACACCATACAGATGAATAGCAGCAACTTGACGTGAAAAGGCCAGTTGCGTGGCTACATAAGCCACAGTACCTGCCTCAACAAATCCATTAGTAACATTAAGAGAGACACCAATCTCAGCAGATTTATGGCAGCCATCAATAATAAAGTCTGGATGGTTTATAAAGTAAGACAGGGGCATCTTTTTATTCAGTCGTTTTTTCTTAAAGATGAGTTTACTGAAGGAGAGTTTGTTTGATTTTACTCCCCATGGCCTATCTACTGGATACAGTACACGCATGGAATGATGATGCGTAAGCATAATCTCAGGATGAGTGGTCGCCATTGCTTCAAAGACAGCTAAGGTTGCGTATAAAGGTTGACCAGTATAGTACTGCTTTAAAATTTCAGGTCGATGGCAGATAAAGCGCGCATCGCTAATGACATAGCCTACAATATTGGTGAAGTGATAATTACCACTCAGGCTAAGGCTACCATTAACAAAAATAGTGGATGTGGCCAATAGTTCAGGCAACGGCAATTGCTGTATGGATGGGCCTGAAGCGATAATGTTGACGTCTTGTCCAAGTAAGCTTTGCTCGGGCTCATTGGCATTAAAAGCCTTGATAACGACAATCTCGTTATCAATATTAAACCTAGCGGTAGTAGGTAACCTCAAATAGAGCGCCATACTATTTTCCAGTATTTGCCTTCGACTATAAATATTTTATACCGTAATGCCCTGTCTTTAAATCACTCGAATATAGCTACTATCAAATGCTAATTACTGCCAGTATTCTTTTAACCAAGGACTGGGCTTTGCGTGGCGATACCATTTACCACCGCCGCCATCAATCGCATCGGGCGGATTAATCTCTCCATGGAATACCACAATTTTTGCACCATTAGGCAACGTCGGTGCACGTACTAAATTAAAAGGAATAGGTGCCATACATTGATATTTAAAACTCACGCACCATGTCTTATCCCAGTATTCTAGATGATGATGCTCACGTAAATAGTTAGACAGATATGCTTGTTCATGACGTACTTGGGTGCGGATGGTTTCAAAGTTGCGCTCAAAGTTTGCGAGCAAATCAGGATAAGTGTTCATACCAATATTAAAGCGATACACCGAACTGTTACCAATCATACGCCACGGCTTTTTCCAGTCGCGGATAATGACCACGCTGTCTTCATGCTTCGCTTGGTAAGTGAAAAACGCATCGATATTATCGACAATCACAATATCAATATCTAAGAATAGTGCTACGCCTTTAAGATCATAAAGCTCAGGCTTAAAGGTGGTGAGCTTCTTCCAACCACGTTCAGGACCTGCCGGCAAGTCCATTTCGGGGATAGGATAACAAATAATGGCAGGATCAATACCGGTGCTGTCATCAGTCAAACAAACCATCTGGAAATCTAATGTCAGATGACGACTGACCATATTGTAAAGACGATTGACATATTCAGGACCGTATTTATCTCCCCATTTCATACAAATAATATAGCGTTGGTCAGCAGTATCATCGCGGGTGTGAGTTGAATCTATGGAAGTGGTCTTAGTTACGTCAGATGTCATAATGCACTCGTAGTGAGATAATAGTGAGGTAAATGAAGGACGAACAATAAAAAAATAAAGATGCAAGATTTGGCCAATATTAGCATAACTGCCACTGATGATATTTCTATATAGTTAAACCATATTATCGTTATTATCCGTGATTATCGAACTTAATATTACCACCTAAACCATTGTTAGAACGATCGGACGTGGTAGCATGATGCGCTTGAATAAAGGCTGCTAAAATTGCTTTGTCTTTTCTATAAGGGTTGCCCAATTTTGGTATGCGCTTAAAACGTCGATAGCCCCACATATAATGACTACAGTTGTCTTTAATCATATGCTCCATGGCTCGATTGAGAGCCTCTGTGGCTGTTTCAACATTGCGGTCGTGCAAGTCTGGATCATCAAGTTTGTAGCAATAAATATCAAACCCACGTCCATCGTCACGGCGAATACAAGATAAGCCAACCAATGCACATTTGGTTTTACTGGCAAGTTTGGAGGCGAGCGTACTGGTTAAGGTATTAATACCAAAAAAAGGTACGACCACCCCCCCTGAAGGGTCAGGTACGTGGTCTGGTAAAACAATACTAAAACCACCTTGTTTGAGCGTTTTAAATACAGCCTTAACGCCACTACCATCAGTAGGCACTAAAGTTGCATTAAGCCTTGCACGACCTTTTAGCACAAAATCATTGGTTATACGGCCTTTGACAGGCTTGTACATAATGGTTGGTGAGCCAAATTGATTGAGCCATGCGTTCATCATCTCCCATGTGCCAAGGTGCGGGACGATAGCAAGCATGCCGTTGGGACTGGCCAGTCCTTCTAATAAAATATCTTTATTATGAACATCGAGGATCTGATCAATGCTCCACTCGGGTGGCATTGCCCAGCTTTTGATAGACTCAATACTGGTCAAACATTGATGATAAATAATGTCTTTAGTCAGAGCTTTTTTTTGTGAATTAGATAAGGTAGGAGCAATCAGCGCCATATTGATATGTATGGTACGCATGATGCTTAAACGAGGCATCTTAATAATTACCCAGGCAACAATACGTGCCATTGTCTGTAATATAGACAATGGCACGTATTTAAAAACATGATATGGATTCATGAATATCCATATGGTGATAAATCACCTAACATGTGGCGTAAAAAATAACCAAACATCATCACATCGTTTATTATTTGGTATCAGCTTGTGCTTTCTCGCGCACACGGATACCAAGATCACGTAACTGCTTGCTATCGACTTCAGCAGGCGCTTGAGTTAGTGGACACTCAGCCGTCTTGGTTTTTGGGAAAGCGATGACATCACGAATAGAGTCTGCGCCTACCATGAGCATGATCAGACGATCCAAACCAAACGCCAAGCCACCATGCGGTGGTGCACCAAATTTTAGCGCGTCAAGTAAGAAACCAAATTTGTCTTCAGCTTCCTGCTCACCGATACCTAGTGCATCAAGTACGGCCTGTTGCATATCGTAGGTATTGATACGTAAGCTACCACCGCCAACCTCAGTACCATTTAGTACCATATCATAAGCGATAGAAAGGGCAGATTCTGGGTTGTTTTTCAACTCTTCAACAGAGCCTTTAGGCTTGGTAAATGGATGATGCATAGACGTCCAACGACCATCGTCTGTCTCTTCAAACATTGGGAAGTCAGTCACCCAAAGTGGTGCCCACTGACAAGTCGTCATCTCAAGATCTAGACCAATCTTTTGACGAAGTGCACCAATGGCATCATTCACCACACTCGCTTTATCTGCACCGAAGAAAATAATATCGCCATCTTCTGCAGCAGTACGCTCGATTAGGCTAACCAGAACATCATCAGTCATGTTTTTGATGATGGGTGACTGTAGACCCGATTCTTGATCCACACCATTGTTAATGCTGCTTGCATCATTGACTTTAATATAAGCCAAGCCGCGCGCGCCATATATACCAACAAACTTGGTATAAGCATCGATTTGCTTACGGCTTAATGATGCGCCACCAGGAATGCGTAGGGCAGCCACACGACCTTTAGGATCGTTAGCAGGGCCAGCAAACACTTTGAAATCAACGTCTTTCATCAAATCTGCAACGTCAACCAATTTCAATGGAATACGCAAGTCAGGCTTGTCTGATGCATAGTCGCGCATAGCTTCAGCGTACGTCATACGTGGGAATTGATCGAACTCAACGTCCATCATCGTTTTAAATAAATGCTTGATGAGGCCTTCGTTGATGTTCATGATTTCTTCTTCATTTAAGAAAGAAGTCTCAATATCGACTTGAGTAAATTCAGGCTGACGATCAGCGCGTAAGTCTTCATCGCGGAAACATTTAGCGATTTGATAATAACGATCAAAACCTGACACCATTAATAATTGCTTAAACAGCTGTGGTGATTGTGGTAATGCAAAGAAATTACCTGGGCGTGTGCGTGAAGGTACAAGATAATCACGCGCGCCTTCTGGTGTGGCACGGGTCAAGATAGGCGTTTCAACGTCTAAGAAGCCATGATCATCTAAGTAACGACGAATCGCTGATGTGGCTTTAGCACGGAACACCATACGCTCTTGCATCTGCGGACGGCGCATATCAAGATAGCGATATTTCAGACGCAAGTCTTCTGATACAGTGGTTTTTTCGTCATTCAATGGGAATGGCGGCGTTTCAGACTTAGCCAGTATCTCAATCTCTTTACCCAATAGCTCGATTTGGCCACTGGTCATGGTATTGTTTTCAGTACCTTCATAACGGCGACGTACGCGACCAGTTATTTTTAGTACGTATTCAGGACGTACCGCATCAGCAGTAGCAAAGGCTTCTGGGGTATCAGGATCGACAACTACCTGCAAGATACCAGCGCGGTCACGCATGTCCAAGAAAATCACGCCGCCATGATCGCGACGACGATGTACCCAGCCTACGACACTAATGGTTTGCTCAAGTAAGCTTTCGGTTACGGCTCCGCAATATTCGTCTCGGTATTCGCTATGCGTCATAATATAGTTATCCAGTTATCAGCCCAATTCAAAGTACAATAATGCAGCCATTGCCGCGCGATTCAAGCCATTTGCAAAAAAAGCACAAACAACGCGATTTAGACAAAGGTCATCACGTTGGCTACAGAAGATTTGATACAAACGCATATTATGCCTAATCTGCCATTGTTATACAACCAGATGCGTTTAATCAGAATAGAGTAATACGTCGGTATCAGACTTATTTATTCAGTAACATTTGGATTGGGTTAAATATTGTCAGTTTGCTTGAAAACTTAGCCAAGTGTGCGCATATCAACCGCACGCTAATAAAAACAGCCATATCGATATATCTACTGAATTGAGGAATTACCATTATGTTGTTTCATTCACCTAAGAACCCTATTGAGCTCAAGATACTTCATCTTAATGAAGCGCAAAAACAGCGCCGTGAAGACTTGATGGAAGCCACACAAGGTAAAGATGCGCTTAAGCAATTTAAAAAAACAATGGCTAAAAAAGCCAAACAGGCATTAAAAGCCAAATCTAAAAACAAGAAAAAAGGCTCTAGTACCAATACTAAGTCACAAGTGTTCGTTTTGGATTTCGATGGCGATATTAAAGCAGCAGCGGTTAAGCATTTGCGGGAAGAAATCAGTACCCTGATTAGTGCTGCAAACAAAGGTGATGAAGTGGTCGTCCGTCTCGAATCAGGCGGTGGTCTCGTACACGGTTACGGACTGGCAGCCGCGCAATTGGTACGCTTGAAAGAAGCTGGTCTAAAGCTGACTGTGTGTGTGGATAAGGTTGCTGCAAGCGGCGGCTACATGATGGCTTGTGTTGCAGACAACGTTGTGGCTGCACCATTTGCTATTATTGGGTCAATCGGTGTGGTTTCACAATTGCCAAACTTCCATAAATGGCTAAAAAACCATGACATCGATTATGAGATGTTCACCGCTGGTGACTATAAACGTACAGTGACTGTATTTGGCGAAAATGACGAAGAAGATCGCGCTAAGTACCAAGAAGAGCTGGAACAGACGCATGAGTTATTCAAACATTTTGTTAATACTTACCGTCCAACGTTGGATGTAGCCAAAGTCGCAACTGGTGAGCATTGGTACGGCGAAGATGCGCTAAAATTGAACTTGATTGATAGTCTACAAACGTCAGATAGTTATATCTTAGCTCGTATGGAAGATAGTGAGGTATATGCGCTGCATTCTCGTCAAAAGCCAACATTGGCAGAAAAGCTTGGACTTGCACAGGCGGCAGAGGCGACGCTAACGATAGCAGTTGATAAATTGCCAGATGCATTGGCTCGTTTTGATTTAAACAGCCGTCTGAACATTTTAAAGTAGATCTATTATTAGTATGATTATTTTTAGATAGTACTTGGAATTACCGATAATCATCTGAGCACTGTTTGTATTTTGTAAAAGGCGTGTCCTAACGGGTCGCGCCTTTTTGCTGTTTATTCAAAACTGCTGTGTTATAAATACAGGAGACAAAAAACAGTATACGTACGTGCACTATAAGAAGTTTTTTTTAGAACTTGATGAAAATAAGGAAAAGGATATCACTTATGTCTAACAATACATTGATGTTTACGGCAACAGAACATGGTCAAGCCATGTACAAGAAAGTCAAAGCGTTTATCGAGACGCAGATTGAACCCATTGAAGCGCAATTCTGGCATGAGTGTCACGAGCAAAACCCTGATGGTAATTGGCGCAACTGGCAGTGGCCAGAACAATACGAGAGCTTACGCAAACAAGCACGGGAAGCTGGAATGTGGAATTTATTCTTGCCAGACGATACCTTAGGTGCTGGTCTTTCGGTCACTGATTATGCACCGATTGCAGAATTAACCGGTCGCAGTTTGCTGGCGCCTTATGTATTCAACTGTAATGCGCCTGACAGCGGCAACATGGAGCTACTGTGGCGCTACGGTTCTGAGGAGCAGCAGGAAAAATGGCTGACCCCAATTTTGGAAGGTAAAACACGCTCTGTATTTTGTATGACGGAGCCTGATGTGGCCTCGAGCGATGCGACCAATATGCAAGCGACTGCTGTGGTAGAGGGCGATGAGATCGTCATCAATGGTAGTAAATGGTGGTCATCTGGTCTTGGTGATCCTGCCGTTGATATCTTGATTGTCATGGCATACACGCCTGACGATAACAAAGACCGTCATCATCAGCATTCTATGGTGCTTGTGCCAGTCAAAACAGCAGGCGTCAATATCGAGCGCATGTTAAAAGTATTTGGCGATTATGATGCGCCACATGGACATGGCGAGGTCAGCTTCAATAATGTACGAGTGCCTGTCAGTCACTTTATTGGGGGCGCAGGCATGGGTTTTGAGATTGCTCAAGGGCGCCTAGGGCCAGGTCGTATCCATCATTGTATGCGTTGTATTGGTGCTGCTGAAAAATCGCTTGAGTTGGCAGTGAAACGTGGTATGGCACGCACAGCATTTGGTAAACCTTTAATACAGTTGGGTGGAAATTTTGAGCGTATCAGCGATGCCCGTATCAAAATTGATCAAGCCCGCTTACTGACCTTGTATGCGGCACAAAAAATGGATGCTCAAGGTACAAAAGCCGCACTCACTGAAATATCAGCCATCAAAGTTGTCGCTCCTACTGTATTGCAAGAAGTGGTGGATATGGCAATCCAGATTCATGGCGGTATGGGTATGTGCCAAGATACACTGCTACCAAATTTCTTTGCGCAAGCACGGGCACTACGACTGGCTGATGGGCCTGATGAGGTACATAAGACCATGATTGCCAAGTTAGAATTAAAGCGTCAAGGTTTTGGTCGCTCATCTGCACATAAAAAGTCCTCATAGGCATGCCCAAATTATGGGTTACCGATCAGCTCGTGACCCAAAAGTAAGCAAAGCTATCAAACCATAATAAGGCGTTTAAAGATTCACTATGAATGATTGAATAGTGAATTTTTCATTACTTGATAGTTTGATAGTTTTTAACATTGAATTTTTAACAATAAATGACCACAGGATAAGGAACATCTTATGGCAACTGATTATTCTAAAAGCCAAACCGATGACAAAAATATGTCCACTGAGATCAACAGTCAGATACTGGATAAAGGTGGCGAGGTTCGTGATGGCGAAGCGCTTGATAGTAAAACTGTCAGTACATGGCTACGCGATCAAGGAATTGATATACAAGGTGAACCTACCGTTACTCAATTTTCAGGTGGTGCATCAAACTGGACGTACCGTTTGCAATATGACAATCAGGATTTGATCTTGCGTCGTCCGCCAAAAGGCACTAAAGCCAAATCAGCACATGATATGGTGCGCGAATATACAGTACAAAAAGCGCTAAAAGATGCTTATCCCTATGTGCCAAAAATGGTGGCGCTCTGTACAGATGAAGGCGTGATTGGCGCTGATTTTTATGTCATGGAGCGTATGGAAGGCATTATTCCTCGTGCTAATTTACCAAAGGGTGTCGATTTAGACACCGCACAAACGCGAGCTTTATGTACCAATGTCATCGACGCATTGATTGAGTTGCATCAAGTGGATTATAAACAGCATCCTGATCTAATGAGCTTAGGTCGCGGCGAGGGTTATTGCGAACGTCAGGTCAGCGGTTGGGATAAGCGCTATGTTAAAGCAAAAACGCCTAATGTCCCAAGTTTTGCGTTAGTGAGGCAATGGTTGGGTAAGCACACACCTGCGGACAGTAAAACCTGTGTCATTCATAATGATTGGCGCTTTGACAATGTAATTTTAGATGCCAATAATCCGACGGAAGTTATCGGTGTGCTCGATTGGGAAATGGCGACATTGGGTGACCCTCTGATGGATTTGGGTAGTGCTTTGGCGTACTGGATTGAAGAAGATGATAACATCATTATGCAGCAATCTCGTCGTCAGCCAACCCATTTAAAAGGCATGATGACCCGTCAGGAAGTGGTTGATTATTACCTTGAGCAGACAGGGCTTAAGATAGACAACTGGACTTTTTATGAAGTGTTTGGGCTATTCCGTCTGGCAGGGATTGTCCAGCAAATTTACTATCGTTACTACAACAAACAAACGACCAATCCCGCGTTTAAGAATTTTTGGATCATTGTGCATGTATTGCATGCCAAATGTCTTAAATTGATTGCTCAATATGAAGGCGAGGCATTGTTTGTCAGCCATGTACAGCCTCATTTGCAAGACAGAGGTATTGATGCTGCCACCATTGAGCAGCTACCAAGTCCTGTACAGTCTGTTATTAAAGGCATTTTACCCAGAAGTTACTTTGTACAATCGCCTCACAAGTCTGCTGAGCAAACAATCAAATAACAATTTATGAAAGATATGATAAGAAGGGATTCATTTATGACAACCATACTTCTGGTGCGTCACGGTCAGGCGTCTTTTGGACAAGAAAATTACGATCAGCTTTCAGAGTTGGGTAGTACTCAGGCGCAAATGCTGGGTAAACATTATGCAACCACGCAGCGCCGTATCGATGCCATCTTTACAGGCAGCTTGGTAAGACAACAGGACTCTGCCCGAAATTTTTTGGCGCGTTACCAATCATCGATCAATACCGACTGTAGTAAAGCCCTGCCTTTGTCGTCCGCAATCAATATCGATGAGCCTGAGAGTTACATTCTGCCACAGTTTGACGAATTTAATCATCAAGATGTATTTAAAAAATCGGATCCTGCTTTTAGTAGTCGTGCTGCGATCGCTGCTGAAATTGCTAAATCAGAAGTACCAAACACAAGGCTTGCTGAGTTATTCGATCAAGCGATGCAGCGTTGGCATGGCGGTGACAATGATCAAGATTATATTGAGAGCTGGCCCCAATTTAATCAGCGTGCGCAGCAAGCACTTGAGCAAGTTCGTACAAAAGTGGCAGATTTGAATTTAGGTTGTGATAGTACAGTATTGGTGTTTACCTCAGGTGGTGTGATTGCCGCAATCACCGCGCAATTATTAAAACAAGGCAGTCAAATCGCATATCAATTAAACAAAAGCTTAGTAAACACAGGTGTCACATCCATTACGCTAAAAGAGCAAAGCACTCGTTTGATGTCTTTAAATGAGTACAGCCATCTGTTTTGTGAAGGCAAACGCTTTGTTACTTGGCGCTAAGCTGATTGAATGTAGCATAGATGCGTTGAATGACTGATATAGTGATCACTATTTGGTGATGACGGTTGATTATATATCGAAAGTCAGCAGTCTCATTTTGCCTGCTTATTGTTTATTTTTATAACTGACAGACCCAATCTGTAGATTTGCGGTATTATAGACTATCAACTTTACCCAACATCTATAAAAAAGGATTGTCCATGCAAAATAAGTTGATCAATTTAGTCGTTAAAAGCGCCAACCAAAGTAAAAAACAGATATTGAGCGCGGTTCAGCCGTCTCGTTACTTGCAGGATTTAAATAAAAAGCAGGCTGGACAAAACAAAACAGTACTTATTACAGGTGCCAGTTCTGGGTTAGGTGAAGGGATGGCGAGGCTTTTTGCCAAGCTTGGTTACAACCTTGCTATTTGCGCTCGCCGCGTCGATCGTTTGGAGTGTTTGCAGTCAGAATTGACAGCAGCGTATCCTAATATACGTGTTGAATATCAGACGCTTGATGTTAGCGATTATGATGCCATTTTTGATGTGTTTAATGCCTTTGCAGAAAAATTTGGTAGCATTGATCGAGTGGTGGTCAATGCCGGTATTGGTGATAGTCGCCGTATCGGTAAAGGGCGTTTTGATACCAATCGCCGTACCGTTGAGATTAACTTCATATCGGCATTGGCGCAATGTGAAGCTGCGATGAGTATTTTTAGAGCACAAAACAGCGGTCACTTGGTGGTCATATCAAGCATGTCGGCCATGCGCGGAATGCCCAAGCATTTGACCGCTTATGGGGCAAGTAAAGCAGGATTGGCACATCTGGCAGAAGGGATTCGTTCGGATATGCTCTTAACCAAGCTTCCTATCAAAGTCTCTACCATTTATCCTGGCTATATTCGTACTGAGATTAATGAAAATGCCAAGCCATTACCGTTTGAAGTCGATGCTGACACAGGCACGAAGGCCATTGTTGCCGCGATTGAAGCGGGCGTAGAAGAAGCTTGTGTACCAAGTTTACCATGGTCATTTGTCGGTCAGGCACTAAAACACTTGCCACTTAAAGTCGTCAGCACAGTCAGTTAACACAACTGGCGCTGATCGCAGTAAATAAAAAGCCGCTTACAGCATGTTGTAAGCGGCTTTTTATTATTTATTTAAAGTAAGCACTTAAGCGTTATCTAAAATATGTTTCTCGCGCAGCTTTTGACGCAGTACTTTACCGACGTTACTCTTTGGCAGCTCACTCACAAACTCGATGTGACGTGGGCATTTATAGCCTGTTAAGTTGTCTAAAGCAAACTCTGTAATCACTTCTTTGGTTACGTTGTTATCAGCAGGGACGATATAAATCTTCACCGCTTCACCTTGACGCTCATCAGGAATCCCAATGACTGCACAATCAATAATACCATCACAGTCCAGCATCACAGACTCAATCTCATTAGGGAAGACGTTAAAGCCTGAGACCAAAATCATGTCTTTTTTACGATCAAGTAAGGTGAAATAGCCTTTTGAATCCATGCTGGCGATATCACCGGTTCTGAAATAACCGTCACTGGTAAAGTCATCACTACTTTCTCTGTTGAGATAACCTGACGTCACGTTTGGTCCTTTGATACACATCTCACCTGCTTGGTTGATGCCCACACGATTGCCATCCTCATCGATAAGAATGATGTCGATACTAGGCACAGGTATACCAATAGTGCCATTAAACTTACGATCAGTAATAAGGTTGGCCGTACCGCCGGCAACCCCTTCAGTCATTCCCCAACCTTCAACCATAGGGCAACCTGTGACTTCTAACCAACGTGTTGCTGTTTGCTCGGTTGCTGCCATACCACCTGCTTGTGAGATGCGAAGCGAGCTGAAGTCCAGCTCTTTGAAGCTTGGCTGCTCCAGTAGTGCTTTGAATAGAGTATTCACCGCTGGGAAAATATGGAATGGCTGCTTTGATAAAGTTTTGACAAAACCTGGCATATCACGTGGGTTTGGCACCAATATAAAGGTGTAACCTGAACGCATGCCTAATAGGCTGAGTGAAAAGGCAAAGATGTGGTAAAGCGGTAGCGCCATGACCATATTGATATAGACCTCATTGATTTCTGAGGTAACAGGGCGATACCAAGCTTCTGCCATCAAAGCAGCAGATACGATATTGCGCTGGGTGAGTATCGTGCCTTTAGACAGTCCTGTCGTACCACCTGTGTATTGCAAAATAGCCAGTTGATCTAAGCTCATTTTTGGCGCGTGAAAAGGAAGGTTTTTACCCCTCTTAAGTACATCAGGGAACTTGGTCACTTCGTGTTTTGGATCGTCAAGTTTGTATTTTGGGATCAAACGCTTGACTTGACGAACGATGGTATTGACCAACATGCCTTTGAGTCCCATCATATCGCCCAGTTTGGATAATACGATGCGCTTGATATTGGTCTCGTCAACGACTTGTTCGAGGGCTTGAGCGAAGTTATCGACCACAAAAATAACCTGAGCGCCAGAGTCATTTAACTGATGGCGTAGCTCACGGCCTGTATATAGAGGATTAACTGGCGTGCAAACATAGCCTGCTCGTAAAATACCAATCATGATCGGTAAGTATTGAGGAATGTTTGGCATCATTAAGGCAACCACGCAGCCCTTAGGAAGATTTTGCGATTGCAACCATGCTGCTACTGCAAGTGACGCTTTATCAACATCGCCATAAGTATGAGTGACGCCCATACAGATTGTCATAGGGTGCATACGAAAGCGCTCGAAACACTCTTCGTATAGCTCCATTATGCTGCTATATTTGTCTGGATTGACAGTTTTAGGTACACCATTCGGATAATGGGCAAGCCAAGGTTTATTTGGCGTCATGGTCAGCGTCCTTGAATTCAAAATAGATTAGAATTTGTGGTAAAGCAGTCATATCCGTGTCAATAAAACACATCAGCGCTGACGTAGCGTTTGTCGCTGATAGAAGTAGTATCCTTACTTATTGACTGGCTGCTATATTCTATTGCCGTATATAAGCTTTCTTAATCAAACTAAAAGAGTTCGCTGGTTAGAAGGCATAAACGGTTAAGTTGGTGATAAAAAATACACCGCATCAAATACACATTATCTAATGTTTACCACTAAGGTATTAAAAAATAATACATTTAAGCAATACATTAGCATGAATAGATTTTAATGTAATACCAGTATGCAAGACTGTAGAGTGCACAAATAAAGCTGAAAAATTCAATTTCTTTTTTATCAGATTTGTAACGTTAAGGTTTAAAGAGTCGTTGTCAGTTAGGTAGAAATTCTAACCCGTCAAAACGATGACTATTGAACATGAAAATTATCTTAATAGTGATTAAGGTAGAATTAACTGCTTATGTTTATTAAAGAATCGGCGATAAATGAGTAAAGCACTGATGGTACAGCCAAGCATACTGCTCACACATATCAAAAACATGGTGACGATTTGATAGCGAACCGCTTGAGTAGGATCGGCACCTGCCAATATTTGCCCTGTCATCATACCAGGTAAGCTGACAATACCGACAACTAGCATGGAGTTTAAAGTAGGGGTCATACCGTTGATGATTGCTGAGCGTATAGGATCATGTACGGCCTCGAACGGGCGAGCAGAAAGGCTTAACATCATCTCAATACGTCCTTGCTGCTCATGAAAGGCATTAATCAGCTGATTGGTGGTTAGTGAAATGGCGGTCAGAGAGTTACCCAGTATCAAACCCAATATGGGAATGACAAACTGCGGAGTATACCAAGGCTGCACCTGTAAAATCATCACGATAGCGATGGCAGTAACCAATATTCCAGAAGCACTCACTGCGAGTAGGGTATCAGTAAATAAGCCCTTATAATGACGTTTGACACGGTTTTTAGCAGCGCTTCCTGCAATCAGTGTCATGATGGTTAAAATAACCAATACTTCATACCATTGTTCGCGAGCAAAAATCCATGCCAGTATCAGCCCGATAAAACTAAGCTGGACGACAGTACGAACAGCAGCCATCAATAAAGTTTTGGTGAGCTGTAAGCGCAGCCGCCACGATAAAAGAATGACGATAATAATAAGGCTGCTGGCAAGAGCGATGTCGCTATACGTTAGAAATATCTGCATGTCGTCCGTCGCGCTCATAAGTGCTCATCATAAAAGTAACTAAGGAAAAGTATCAATGTAGAGCAGAAGACAACGCATTTATATAAGTGATGGTTTGTATAAATAGGCAAAGAATACTTTGATTGCATCATTAAGATACGTTGCTCAATATACCTGCCTGCATATGCCAATGTCTATCGGCCAATGGCATAATAGCTTGGGTATCATGAGTCACCCATAGCAAGGTGCGAAGCGGATTAGCTCGCAACCAGCTAATGAGCAAACGTACCAGCTGAGCTGAAGTATCACTGTCTAAGGCGGCGGTCGGTTCATCTAATAGCAATACTTGTGGGTTTAGTTGCAATAGGCGTAACGTATTGACCAGTTGCCGCTCACCACCCGAAAGATGAGTGGCTTCTTGGTATAAAAAATCAGCGCTGCGCTCTAGATGGCCAAGCTGTTTGATGTGCCAATCAATATCAAACTTATGATATTGGTGCGCTTGCAAGCGATAAGGCAGTTGTAAATTGTCAATGACACGGCCTTCTAGCAGTTGAGGATGTTGAGCAAGTAGCGAAACTCGCGAGCGCCACACTGTAGGGGCAGTATCATGAATACGCTCATTAATGTTAGGATAAATAGGGCTGTTTGATTCGCTTTGTAAGCTAATTTCACCACTGCTCATTGGTAACAGACCTGCTAAAACACGCAACAATACAGATTTTCCGCTTCCAGAAGACCCTGTTAAGACCGTTATCTGTCCTGCTAGCAGTTTTCCGCTGATCCCATTTATTAAGGTGCGTTCATGAGTGAGCGTAGCGGAATCCAGCGCTGACGGCTTCCTTATTCTCTTGAGCCAATAGTGATAGTTTTCAGACAGTATTGAGCCTGTAGCAGAAGCGCTTTTGTGGCTCTGATCGGCTGTCGTAGCGCGCTTGCTATGTACCCAAAGGTTATCAAATACTAGCATAAGGCGCTTCTGATGCGTGCCAACAGGTTAGCGTCATCATTTATGGGTCTGCTGAGTAATGGCGTTTTGGATGGCATCATGTAATGCTCTTGGAACACGAATAGGGCGCATGGGGGTACTATAAGCAGCAGCATTGTCATCTTTAGACACTGGGTCAGGCTTGACCTGATTTTGCACGCAAGCAATCACAATTTTAGCGCGACTTAACAGACTGTCATTGGTTTTACTAGTAGCGTTATTATCAGGCAGATGGCGATGAATGCTTTGGTAAAAGATCATGCTAGCAGGTTTGAGCTCGACTTTATCGATACGCACATTGATGACTTCATCTAAAAGAATGGCTTTTTTGTAGTGTAAATCTGCTTGACTCACGACAAAATGCTGTATGTCACCATGGTCACTCTGTAAAAAATAACCATTTAGACCAAGGTGAGTAAACCAGTCACGGCGGCAATTTTCAAAGAACACCAAATGATTGGCGTGATAAACTATACCACCAGCGTCAGTATGGTTAATATAGACGTTATAATCAGTCGCAAATAGTGGCGTGGTAGAGTTGTCAGGTTTTGAGGATGCATCTGTATGGTTATTTATAGGGGTCGTCATAGTGGGACTCAGTAAAGTTATTTAATAAAAAGCGATGTATGTGATAATAAACGTTACTCTAACTTAAGATACAAAGGCACGCAACAGATAGGCTGTCTACGTCTGTTATCATAGTCATTTGTTTGTCGTTACAAGTCATGTGTTCGTTCAGTACCTTCTCTAGTCAAATAGTCTAATCAATCAGTATAGGATGGTTTATGCCTCGTTTTGTCAGTTTTAATATCAATGGTATTCGCGCCCGCCAACATCAGCTTGAAGCTGTACGAGAGGTCATCGATCCCGATGTAATGGGTCTACAAGAAACGAAAGTGCATGACGAGCAGTTTCCACTAAAAAACATAGAAAGTCTTGGTTATCATATTGAATACTTCGGTCAAAAAGCCCATTATGGCGTGGCATTACTGTCTAAGGTTGCGCCTATTTTTGTACAAAAAGGCTTTCCGGGTGAAGACATAGAAGCACAAAAGCGCTTTATCCATGCACGTTACGTGATAGAAGGTCGCGAAATTGATGTGCTTAACGGCTACTTTCCACAAGGCGAGAGTCAGGATCATCCCACCAAATTCCCAATGAAGCGTGCTTATTACGCAGATTTGATGGCTTATATCGACACTTTAAAAGCAGAAGGGCGTTCACTCGTCATTATGGGGGATATGAATATTGCCCCAGAAGATATTGATATCGGTATTGGTGAGGTCAACGCAAAGCGCTGGCTAAAAAATAGAAAAACGTCGTTTTTGCCAGAAGAGCGTGCATGGTATAGCGACTTGATGTCACGCGAGCTGACCGATACGTATCGTTTGCATTATCCAGAGAGTACAGACTTGTATAGCTGGTTTGATTATCGCAGTGGAGGATTTAACGACGACCCTAAGCGCGGCTTACGTATCGACCATATTTTATGTACCGCTGACTTGGTAGAGGCATGTGTCGATGCTGGTATCAGTTATGAGTTGCGAGGCATGGAAAAACCTTCTGACCATGCGCCCATTTGGTCAGCATTTGACTTAAGTAAGCTTTGATATATGCAGGGCTTTTAATAGAGTAGGGTTCATATCGTATTGGTTAAATTTTTTATTCAAATAACACTAAAAATTGAGAAATAAGGATTCAATAATGGCTGTCGGAAATGTTGCAGTACCTAATACTATTTATCCTATTGAAGGCATTAGACTAAGCGCCACAGCAGCAGGCGTACGCTATAAGAATCGTGATGATCTAGTGGTCATTGAGATCGTTGATACGGCCACCACTGCAGTTGTGACCACTAAGAATACGTTTTGTGCGGCACCCGTGCGTATATTGCGCGAGCACTTTGCCAAAGCCAATCCGCGCTATTTGATCACCAATACAGGTAATGCCAATGCAGGCACGGGCGCTGATGGTAAACGCCGTGCTATGGATATCTGTCAAGCGTTAGCAACCAAAACAGGCGTCGATATCAGTGCCGTATTGCCATTCTCTACTGGCGTGATTGGTGAACCGCTTAATAGTGATGCTGTGATTAATGGCTTGGACAATGCGCTTGCCAATTTAGCGTCTGACAATTGGCTGGCTGCAGCGAATGGTATTCGTACTACTGATACTATCCCTAAGCTTGCAAGCCAAAAAGTCGATATTGACGGTATCAGTTATCACATTACTGGTATGTCAAAAGGCTCAGGCATGATACGACCTAACATGGCGACCATGCTGGGCTATGTGGCAACAGATGCCAACATTGCGGCTGATGTATTACAAGAAATGCTGAGTGCCATCAATGAGCAGTCGTTTAATCGCATTACCGTTGATGGGGATACTTCAACCAATGACTGCTGTGTATTGATTGCGACAGGTAACGCCAGCTCGGATGTGATTGACAGTCCAACGCATCCGCATTATCAGGCAGTTTTTGCCGCCTTGACAGAAGTGTTTGTACGTCTGGCGCAGCTCATTGTACGTGATGGCGAAGGGGCGACCAAGTTTATGACGGTAAAAGTCACGGGTGGTAAGACAACGCAAGAATGCTGCGATGTGGCATACGCAGTTGCACATTCACCATTGGTCAAAACAGCATTCTTTGCCAGTGATGCCAACTGGGGTCGTATCCTAGCGGCAGTGGGTTATGCTGGAATTGAAGATCTGGATACAGAACAAGTCGATGTATATTTGGATGAGGTAATGATTTGCCAAAATGGCGGCGTTGCTAGCACTTATACAGAGGAAGCAGGTAAAGCTGTGATGAGCCGTGCTGAAATTACCATTCATATTGATTTGGCACGTGGTGATGCCAGTGATACGGTTTATACGTGTGATCTGTCATACGATTATGTCAAAATCAATGCGGACTATCGCAGTTGATATTTTTAGATCGAAGCGTTTAATCAGTATTATCATGAAGCCAGAGCATAGATTGCTCTGGCTTTTTGCAATTTGCGGATTATCATTTTATACCATTATCTTATACGTTTTATTAACATCAGTTGCAAAAGCTGACGTTACTTTACAAAGCAGTCATAGAGCGAATGCAGTCTTGCATCCTATACTAGCCTCAGTAAACAATAGACGACATTGCTAATAACGTAGTAAATTTTCAAAAGCCTTACTTTATTCATTTGATATTGGCAATAGCGTCATAATAATCACTAAAACTGCCTACAAATTTTGAGTATGTACTAAACAAGACAGGACGTTTATAACAATAAATTCAATCCAGTAGGCGATAAAGAAAATATAAACATAGATTAATTCACTGAGGATTTGATAATGAAAAAATTAGCACTTGCAGCATTGATGACAACTTTTGCCCTTTCAGGTTGTTCTACGATGGGTATGGACAACGAGCGTACCATGGTTGTTGAAGGACAGCCTATGAACGTTAAAATCGTCAACATTCCAAGTTTTGAGGTAGAGATCGCTCCACGTAAAGCAGTATGTGATCTGACAGCCACTGATGGTAGCAAAGTAGAGTCACAGTGCCTACAATACCGTCAGACTCACCAGAAAAACTTCAATACGCTAAACGGTAACATCCAAGGCTTCACTTATGAGCCAAACTATCGCTATGTACTTGATGTTCGTCAAGAAGCAGTGACTGCTGAAGGTTCTGATATGGTACAACCAATCTGGATTCTAAATGAAGTGGTTTCAAAAACGGCTGAATAATAGCAGTATGATGCTGACTTAGAGTGATGAGTCAACAGTAATGAAAAAGCCTCTAATACGTTAGAGGCTTTTTTGTATGGGCAGTATAGCGGTAACTGCTACTAGCATTGACTGTAGTTAACGGTAACACCGCGAGTGGCGGTAGGAATGCGATTGTCCGCATAAATTGCCAAACCACCACGAGCCGTTTCTTTATATTTATCAGACATATCTGCACCTGTCTGCTTCATGGTCTCTATTGCCTTGTCTAAAGAAACAAAGTGCTGACCATTACCTCTACAAGCAAGACGTGCCGCATTGATGGCTTTGACGGCACCCATGGCATTACGTTCGATGCAAGGTACTTGTACCAAGCCACCAATCGGGTCACAAGTCAAACCTAAATTGTGCTCGATACCAATTTCAGCGGCGTTTAAACATTTGGCTGGCGAGCCATTCATGATTTCTGCCAATGCCGAACCTGCCATGGCACAAGCAGAGCCCACTTCACCTTGACAGCCAACTTCGGCACCAGAGATTGACGCATTTTGCTTGATTAAGCTACCGATAGCGGTGGCATTCAATAAAAATTTGCGCACGCCATCTTGGCTATAATTGGGCAAAAAATCCCGATAGTAATGCAATACGGCTGGAATGATACCCGCAGCACCGTTGGTTGGGGCAGTGACGACTTTACCACCGTTAGCATTTTCTTCATTGACGGCAAGCGCATACAAATCGACCCAATCCATGGCGGCAAGCTTATCTGTTTTCGATATGGGTTGATCTTTTTCAGTACATAGCTGCAAGTATAAGCCCTGTGCACGGCGTTTGACATCCAAACCACCAGGTAAGATACCGCCATTTTCACAACCTTGCTTGACACAGTCTTGCATCACGTCCCAAATGCTGTCCAAATAGGCAAATATTTCTTCTTTTTCATGGAAGTAGCATTCGTTTGCTAAGACCAAGTCACTGATACTCAATCCATGCTGAGAGCATTGATCTAAAAGCTCTGCCGCGTTGTTGAAGGGATAAGGAACGCGATCAATTGTTGGGCTGGCTTGATCTTCATCAGGATTGGTGGCATCTTCTTCATTAATGACGAAGCCGCCGCCGACGGAATAATAAGTCTGCTGATAACGAGTACCATCCTGCAATATTGCTCGAAGGGTCATTGCGTTAGGATGATAAGGCAAAACAGTATCATCGTACCAATGGATATCTTGCTCTGTATCAAACGCAATGGTATGAACGCCCGAGACATTCAATTTTTTATCAGAAAAAATAGGGGACAGATAACTACTAGTCATACGAGTATCGATGGTACTAGGGGTATGACCAAGTAGTCCTAACAGTATCGCCGTATCAGTGGCATGCCCTTTGCCTGTGGCGGCCAAAGAACCGTAAAGTTCGATTTCTATTTTTTCAACGGTTTGTAATTCTGCCTGTTGGTTCAATGAGGCCAAAAATAAATTTGCGGCTACCATTGGACCGACGGTATGAGAGCTTGATGGACCAATACCAATTTTGAATAAATCAAAAACACTAATCATAATAAATTACCGAAAATTTGGAGCGTTTGAGTATGGGACATCCATTCCCAAGAGCGCTTTTACTAAAAATATGAGAGACAGCTTGCATTTTTATGCACGGGTAAAGATGGGCATAAGGCGCTGTCTATGAAAATGTGTAAATCAAAGAGTGTACATGGTGACTGAATAATAACTTTTATTTATTTTGAAACTCCGTTATCATGCTCGGAGCCAGTGATTATGTAACATCCTGTAAGTGATCATCGCCATAGTGTACATCGAGTCATAGGCGATTGAAACCAGTTTCAGTAGAACACATCTGGCCTTATACCTCTATCAAATAATGATCATCATACCAAATAGTACTTTTGGTTTGTCATATTAGAACATAAATGAATGAATGGGGATGGCATATTATAGATGGGAATATATAGAGTTGCTATGGATAAAATAGCCAATCACATAATAATCCTATCGACTGTTTCTATGGTTTACTCAAGACACTTTTGCTCCATACAGTTTTACTCAATTTCTAGTTCACCAGATATTTTAGCCTATTACTTTAGCCAACATAGGACAAGCGCGCATGCCCTCTCAAATAGATCCTTCATCACCTGTAGAAAACAGCGCTAAAAATCAGTCAGCTCATAATACCTTGGAGGCTGCAGGTATAGATTCAGCCTCTAGCACTTACTCACATAATCCAGATTTTGAAAACGGGCGCTGGTTTCCAACATGGCAGCCTTACAAAGGCAATCTAGACCGTGATCCAGTGGGTATTAATGAGTATTTGCCACCATCAAAAAGTGTATTACTTGGTATACAACATACTTTTGCAATGTTTGGGGCGACCGTACTGGCACCGCTTTTAATGGGATTTGATCCTAATTTAGCCATTTTGATGTCTGGTATTTGTACAGTGATGTTTTTTATGATCACTGGTGGACGCATGCCAAGTTATTTGGGTTCAAGCTTTGCTTTTATTGGTCCAGTGATTGCTGTGACGGCTTATGCAGGTGCAGGGTTCAATGACAACCTGAACGTTGCATTGGGCGGCATCATGGCTTGCGGTATTATTTATGCGTTGATTGGTCTACTGGTAATGAAAACGGGCACAGGCTGGATCGAGCGATTGATGCCGCCAATCGTTACAGGTGCCATCGTAATGATTATTGGTCTAAATTTAGCACCAGTTACTATTCAAGGGGTTTCTGCCAATCAGTTCGATGCATGGATGGCCACGTTGACGGTATTACTCATCAGTGTGGTGGCAGTGTTTACCAGAGGGATGCTACGCCGTTTGCTATTGCTTGTGGGATTGGTACTGTCCTATATTGCCTATTTTGTGATGACCAACATATTGGGCTTTGGAACAGCCATTGACTTCAGCAGTGTGGCAGCGGCCTCATGGTTTGGACTGCCAAGCATTCATACGCCGCGCTTTGAGATGAGCGCTATTATTTTAATTGCCCCAGTAGCCTTTATTTTGGTTGCAGAAAACTTAGGGCACTTTAAAGCGGTTGAAGGTATGACTAAGGTACGAGTAACGCCTTATATGGGCCGTGCCTTCTTTGCTGATGGACTCGCGACGACTTTTTCGGCAGGGTTTGGTGGGACAGGTGTCACTACGTATGCTGAAAACATCGGTGTAATGGCCGTGACAAAAGTATATAGCACCACAATATTTGTAGTAGCGGGTTTGGTGGCCATTCTACTAGGACTGTCGCCAAAGTTTGGTGCCATTATTCAGACCATTCCAGCGGCATTGTTGGGCGGTGCCTCTATTGTAGTATTTGGCTTGATTGCGGTGGCAGGTGTGAAAATCTGGATAGACAGTCACATTGATTTTAGCAAAAACAGCAACCTGATTATCGCTGCTGTCACTGTCATCATGGGTACAGGTAACTTTAGCCTGCACTTAGGCGGTTTTGATTTGGGCGGTATTGGTACGGCTACCTTGGCCGCTATTATACTCAATGCTTTATTCAATTATGGATCTGAGGCAAAAGATACCAACAAATCACTAGCCAAATAATCATTGCTATAGCAGTCGGTTATTGATTGAGTTCACATAGTTGAAAAAGCGCTTCTCTTATCTAGAGAAGCGCTTTTTTTTGCAAAAAATATCAAGCTTATTTGTAATCACGCTTATAAAACCGTGAAAAAAATCGATAACGGCGCAGGGCACGCGGCTTAGGTTTTAAAGAGCCCAAGTAAATAGCAAACATGGTTAATAGCGCACCGCTCCATTGTAAGGTATTGATGGGCTTATCCAGCCAGCTATAATCAATGACCAACGCAGCAATAGGCTCCGTCAATAGTAATAGCCCCGTCAATGCCAATGAGAGCTTAGGGATAGAGTAGGCGATTAAACCCCAGGCTAAGCATTGCATCACCGTCCCATAGATCAGTATCCAACCAATCTCCGACCACGTATTGGGTAAAATATTGCCCATATCAAACACTAGCATCGGGACAATCATCGCTAAAACCCCGCCAATACTAATCAATTGCATGAGCATAAATATGGGTGTTGGTTCTGTATCATGCGTTTTTCGGATAAAAGTCATAGATGCCGCCAGCATTGCCCCAGACAGAATACCACTGACAAACCCCCAAGTGGCCGCTGTATTGTGCGCAAATTCAGGACTGCCAATCATCGCAACCCCGAGCATGGCTAAAAATAAGCTGATTAGCTGAAGGATGGATTGACGCTCATTGAAGTATAAAAACCCAATCGCGGCTAAGAAAAAGATCTGTAGACTATTGAGTAAAGTCGAGATGCCTGGGCCGACGGCATAAATACTCTCGTGCCAAAGCGCCAAATCCAGTCCTAAAAACACACCAGACAATAAGCTATAAAAAATAGCACGCCTTGAGCGAGGTAGGCGTTGTCCCATCATTTTGGCTAAAGCCGCAAACACGATACCAGAAACCAGCAATCGCCAAAAAGACATCGCCCAGCCACCGACATCTACGTGAGCGACAATCAAACTACCCAGTCCAAATATGACACAACCAATGACTAAGCCAATAGGTGCAGATCGTGAAGAAGCGATAGCCATAGACTGTCCTTAAATCAGTATTATTTTTTAATGGTTTAACAGCGTTATCAATGTAGGGCATATTGTCGAGGGTTTGACCCTAAATTGAAATGCCTAAATGCTCATTTATGTTTATTTTTTAAATGGCAGCTCATTGTATTGCGTTTTTTTAAGTGCAGAGAGGTATACAGTCGAGTCACCTACGTGCAGGAATGATGTTAGCGTAGATAACAGTGTTTATCGCTTTAGTGGTTTATAATGGTTATATCTTATCTACATTTGTATTAAAAATTTCAATATCATTGGTTTAGGTCTACTTATGTTTCGACGTTTATTACCAACACGCCAGTCCTCTTTGATACTCAGTTTGCCACGAACATTGTCGCAATATGGTTTAACGCTGAGTATTTTATCTGGCGCTCTAATTGCGATGCCAACTGCCCAAGCAGCCAGTTGTAAAATTCCCAAAAGCTACTACAAAAATGTCTCCTGTACAGCGAACAGTGGCTATTTTTTAGCAATAAAAGATTTTGGCGCGCCCGTGGCATTGATCAACAATAAAGGCAAAAGCGTGGTGGATCTCTCGCGCTATCAAAAAGTCGATGTCAATAAGTTGTCAGGTGGTCTGCTGCCAGTGCAGCGTAATAATCGAGTCGGTTATCTCAATATGAAGGGTCGCGAAGTCGTTCCTGCAATGTATGATATGCTCTCAGAAAGCCAAGGTTGGGCGCGTCCGGTATCTGATGGACGAATTGTGGTAAAAAAAGATGGTAATTATGGCGTCATTAATACTGCCAACAAAATTATTGTGCCATTTTCGGCAGCAATTAGTGATATTGATGATTATCAAAATGGCATGGCACGGGTACGTAAAAACCGAGCAGTTAGCTGGCTTGATAAAAATGGTAAAACAACAAACGAACCAAGTAATGCTGATAGTGACGAATTTGCGGCTAGATCGTCGGCGAATAAAAATAGCAGCAGCTCATCCGCCCAGACCAAGCAAGCGGCATCTAATCGCTTTACGACGCTGGACGCACGTCAGCAGGATGGCAAATGGGGATACGTCGATGACAATAACGTGACTATGATTACTTATTCATTTGATGAAGCACGGCCATTTTCTGAAGGATTGGCTGGCGTACGTATCGGTAAGGACTGGGGATTTATCAATCTCGGCGGTGAGCTGGTGATACCTTTTCGATTTTCTAATAGCGGTGTGTCAGCCAAAGGCAGCTATAAAGGCCAGTCAGCATTTATATTCAAAGACGGCAAAGCTTGGATTGGTAATTTAAAGAACGGTAATAAGATGTGCGTTGACACAAAAGGGGAAGGGGTTCGCTGTGAATAAAGCTCACATCTATATAGACGATTTACTATGAGAGAAACCCCCTGTTATTGGTATAAAAAAGAGTGTAACGCCTATTAATGTATCAATAGGTTTTACACTCTTTTTTACTGCCGATTTGCTCAGACAACCAAATGCTAAGATTACTTAGCCAATAAGTGATTACTAATCAAATCGACCATATAAGGCTGATAATACTCAGGAATATCGTGTGCCATTCCTTCAATTAAGTGGAATTTAGCGTTAGGAATGGTTTTGGCAACCACGCGTCCTTGTGAAGGAGGTAGTAGGCCATCTGCGCTACCATGTAGGACGATAGTAGGCGCTTTGACCTGCTTACTAAAACGACTGATAGAGCCTGATGCCAAAATAGCGTTAAGCTGCTGTACCGTACCAAGCGGATGAAAGTTGCGCTGATAACGTAACTTAGCAATTTCACGCACCATACGTACGTTGACATGACCAGGCGTACCCACCGTCTTCATGAACCAAACACTATGGCGTACAATATCACGCTCAGAGTGACTTTCAGGACGGTTAATAAGCGTGTAAAGCTGTTTGGGTTTTGGTGGACGTAAAAATGCACGATTGGTTGAGGTAAACATCAACGCCATTCGTTTAACAAGGCTTGGATAACGGGCAGCCACAATCTGTACAATCATACCGCCCATAGAAGCGCCAAGCAGATGCGTCGGACCGAGGTTAAGGGCTTTAATCAAACGGGCGGTATCTTCTGCCATATCTGTCAGATTGTAAGCAACGGGCGCGCCTTTATTAGAAAGCCCTGTTTGTAGACGCATCATCATTTTGAATTGACTGATACGCGGTAGCCCCTCAATTTGGACTTTAGAAGACAAGCCAATATCACGATTGTCAAAGCGAATGACAAAAAAACCTGCATCAATGAAGCGCTTGATAAAGTTGTTTGGCCAAAATACCATCTGTGAGCCAAGTCCCATCACCATCAATAAAGGGGGATTGTTGGGATTGCCACCAGCCTCCACACAAAGCTCAATACCATCGCCAATATCAATCATTGCCTGGTAGAGATGCTCGCTCAGGTCAGAATCACCCCATTGATGTTCACCAAATTTCTGCCACTCAGGTGTTGGGTAGCTGCTTGAATGTTCAGCCAAGCTTTCAGACAGTTTAGTGTCATTGCTATCGTTTGATTTTGTCATGAAGTATCCTAATTAGAGGGTCATCTACTAAATCTCAAGCATCTCAAAATCTAGCTTGCCAACACCGCACTCTGGACAAGTCCAGTCATCAGGAATGTCTTCCCATTTGGTGCCAGGCGCAATGCCTTCTTCAGGACAGCCGAGCTCTTCATCGTATATCCAGCCGCAGACAATACATTCATAACGTTTCATAAATAGTCCTATCGATCATTACCGGTATTACAGTAAGTTGTTAACGCGCATATTTAGAGTCACAGTCACTATATTAGACTGCAAAAACGCACGTAGTTTAGCATATAACCTTTGCTATATGGCTAGGGTTTTCGTAGTTAAGTTTACACTTGTATATTGAGATAATTTGGTTTTTATCAAGGTCATTGATTGCGAATTATCAAAATCACTGGCGCTATTGTGATGGCTCATGCCCCAACATTTCTATCAGCTGTGATATAATCATCGCCGAAAAATTATAACGATTTTCAGTACTTAAGATCGTTAAATTATTATCTCTATACTGTTATCTAAGCCATATATATTAAGGGTCATTATGAGCAGCAATGCCGCTATATCCGCGAACAACGACGCCGAACCTTCTGATATGCTCAATACTGACCATCAGTTTTGGCAAATTATCCGTACCGTACCAGACTTCCCAAAAGTCGGGATTGATTTTTATGATATTACGCCGTTATTGCGCAGTCATGTTAATGAGGTCATCGATGCATTACTTGCTGCTTTGCCAAAAGGATTATTGGATGAAGTCGACTGTTTGGGTGCAGTCGAAGCACGTGGTTTTGTGTTTGCAAGCTTGCTGGCAGGCAGATTAGGTAAGGGTATGATTTTGCTACGCAAGCCTGGCAAGTTACCACCGCCAGTGGCAAACAAAGCCTATGCACTAGAATATGGAAAAGATACTCTTGAGATGCAAAACAATTTGCCACCTGAGCGCGTTTTGCTTGTTGACGATATCTTAGCCACTGGTGGCACGTTGACCACGGCTTATGAGCTTTGCCAATCAGCAAGTCACACTGTGGTCGGTGCATTGGTGTTGCTAGATTTGGTCGATTTACACGGCAAATTTCCTGTACCCGTATATACGGTTTTAAAAGCTTAAGCCGATTGTTCCGCTGTTTTTATAAATTAAGACGGTTACATAAAAAAAGCGCGCTGATATCGTTCAGCGCGCTTTTTTGTTGGTTAGTTTTTACTTAAGCCATTAAACCGATTTTTGATCATTTTCATAGTTTTTACAGGCTTGTTCGACGATAAGACGAGCAATCGTTTTGGGAGTAGTAATGATAAAATCCTTGGTCGTTAATATGGGTTTTTCTGATTGCCAAGATTTGATGACTTTATTATCAGCGCCATAGTCCACATAAGCTCTTTTATAGTAGCTTGCATCTTTGCAGGAGATTAATAACTGCTGATCACTATGATGAAGAATGGTGTCTTTACTGGCTTTATCTTTATTTACTTTGGGTTCTTTCGGTGTTTTACCGTCTTTGTCATCATTTCTTTGTACAGAGTTTTTCTGAGTCGGGTAGGTTCTACGAATCGAAACCGTGATATTGTCCATCGGCTTTTCATCTATGACACTGATGTCAGAGCTTTCGATAGAGTTCAAATCGACACTAAAAATAGTTCCATTAGGACTTTCTGACACTTTTGACCAGTTCACTGCATTTGCGCTGACTGCTAGAGCACTCCCTGCCAATAATACTGATAGCCGTTTCATAATAAAGCCTTGAATAGGGTTGTGAAAAGTAGGCCATAATAGCCAACTTACTGTGAGCAGGCAAATATCTTTTAAGAAGACTGCCTACTCTTAGTATATCGTCAATAACCGTATGTGCTTGTATTAATTGCGCATCGCTGCCAGCATTTGAGCAAGCTCATCACGAGCGCCAATGAAGCCATCAATACCTTTTGGCAGTAAATCTTGTGTGACAGTATCTTGTTGATAGGCAGTACTAAACTCTTCATGCGTTAAGCTTACTCGGGCCATATCTGCCATTTCTAGTGACATACTTGGTGATAGCTGCTGAATAACGTCAGTATTCATTGCTGCTAGCTCATCGATAAGATCAGGTGCGATGGTCAATAGATCGCATCCTGCCAATGCTAGTATTTGCTCAGTTGAGCGGAAACTTGCTCCCATTACCTGTGTGCGGTAATCATGCTGCTTGTAGTATTGGTAAATACGTTTTACGGACTGTACGCCCATATCGTCTGAAGCAGGGACATTTTGACGGTTTTGTTGACGTTTTTGCCAATCTAAAATGCGACCAACGAAAGGTGATATCAGTGTTACGCCAGCATCGGCACAAGCGATTGCTTGGTGCTGTCCGAATAGCAAGGTCAGATTACAGTGAATGCCTTGGGTCTCAAGATAGCGAGCGGCTTCGATACCTTGCCAAGTGGCGGCCATTTTAATTAAGACACGCTCTGAATCAATCCCTGCTTTTTGGTAAGCTTCCATAAACTCTAAGGCTTTATCGATGGTAGCTCCAGTATCATAAGACAAGCGAGCATCAACTTCTGTAGAAACCCGACCTTCAATAAGCGCTAAAATATCACAGCCAATTTGTATGGTAAGCGCATCAATTACCGCATCTACATTGCCATTATGCCGGCTCATGGTTTCAGACAGCATGCCTTGGTTATCAGGATGGATAAGTGCTTTGGTAATAAGGCTGGGGTTGGTGGTCGCATCGATAGGCTTTAGGCGGGCAATCGCATTTAGATCACCAGTATCAGCAACAATAGTAGTCATAGTGCGAAGTTGTTGTAAAGCGCTCATCAAGTATCCTTTTTCAGTTATAGATTTATAGTCTTATTCATAAAGTGGTTTGCTATCGGCATTAAACTGTACCATAGTTTTGAGCCTATGTTACTTCATAGTTTCACTAAGCACTGCTGACATATGTCATAATTTTGCTGATCTTAATTCGCTTACCTATTATTTATACCCGTTTACGCCCATTTACGAATGGGCACTGAGCACAGTTTTTGTTATAGTAGACCTGAGCAGATTTCTGTCTGCCATATTTGCCATTTAGAGTATGGTTCGCTTATGGTAACCATAAAAGATAAGACTGGTAGGGCACAATATTTTTGATAGACTGGTCTATTGCATATTGAAATCAACACAGTAATACTTAACAGATTATAAAATCTAAGAAGGATGGGCGGTAATGAGCGAGCAGTCAACAGAGCAAAACATGGATAATCTGAATCAAGCCATCGCAGGCACTAACGACACTGCAACTGAAAAAGAGTTTTTGGATAATATTCGTCAAAATATTGATGCAGTAGACTGCGAAATCCAAACGTTAATCAACAACCGCGCGAAATTGGCTCAACAAGTGGCGGCCGTGAAAAAAAGCCACACAGCCAATAGTTCATCTAATGACAATAGTAACCCTATTTTTTATCGTCCAGAGCGAGAGGCTCAAGTATTAAAAGCAGTCATGGAACGTAATACTGGGCCAATCGCTGATGAAAAAATGGCCCGTTTGTTCCGTGAAATCATGTCGGTGTGCTTGGATTTAGAAGCGCCGCAGCGCATTGCTTTCCTAGGACCAGTTGGCACCTTTACCCATGCAGCCGCACTCAAACATTTTGGTAAAGCGGCTGATACGGTACCGATGACGACTATTACGGATGTATTCCGTGAAGTGGAAGCAGGAACCGCCATGTATGGTGTGGTGCCTGTTGAAAACTCATCAGAAGGCGTGGTCAATCATACTTTGGATGGCTTCTTGTCTTCGAGTCTCAAAATCATTGGTGAAGTTGAATTACCGATCCATCAAAACTTCTTAGTGGCAGAACACACCAAAATTGATGGTTTGAGCCGTATTTATTCGCACCAACAGTCATTGGCTCAATGCCGTCATTGGCTTGATGTGAATTTTCCCAATGTTGAGCGCGTGGCGGTATCGAGCAATGGGGAAGCGGCACGTCGCTTGAAAAACGAGTGGCATTCAGCTGCGATTGCAGGGGATGTAGCGGTTGCAGAATATGGCTTACATAAGCTGTATTCAAATATTGAAGACAACCCAAGTAACACCACACGCTTCCTTATCATAGGGCATGAGTCTATCGCACCGTCAGGTCAAGATAAAACCTCTATCGTGGTGTCAGCGCATGATAAAGCGGGCGCACTGATCGAAATATTAAAACCGTTGTCTTATCATGGCGTCTCGATGACCAGTATTGAGACACGTCCTGAACGTCCTAATAAATGGGCGTACGTTTTCTTTATTGACATGAATGGTCATGTCGATGACGCAAATGTGAGTGCCGCCATTAATGACATTCGTCCATTGGTAAAAGATGTACGTATACTGGGTTCTTATCCAAAAGCCGTCTTATAGCCTAAGATGTATCGCACCTTTAGCGTATGTGACTATCGTTAACGTATATGGTAGTCATTACCTAACACAACAGGCTCAACCCATAATAGATGTCTGACCACATCTAAGGATAAATCATGAAGTCTACTCAAGCGCCAGAGTCAAATTTATCACCACTAGTGCCTGCCTATGACAGTATTCTAGAGTTGGCACCTTATCAAACAGGCAAGCCAGTTGAAGAGTTGACGCGTGAGTATGGCATCGCAGATGTGGTAAAGCTTGCCAGTAATGAAAATCCAATGGGCTGCTCACCGCATGTGACGCTGGCCGTGACTGAGCAATTGGGGCAACTGGCACGCTATCCTGATGGTAATGGTTATTATCTCAAGCAGGCATTGGCGGATTTTAATGAGGTCGACGTTAAGCAGATTACTTTAGGTAATGGCTCAAATGATCTACTTGATATTTTGGCGCGCAGTTTTGCTGGCACTGATGATGCGATTGTATATAGCCAATATGCGTTCATTATTTATCCGATGCTGGCAAAAATGCAAGGCGCAACGGGTATAGAAGTACCTGCCCACCGTTTTGGGCATGACCTAATAGCCATGAGTCAGGCAGTTCAAGACAATCCCAATACTAAGATGGTGTTTATCGCCAATCCCAATAATCCGACGGGTACGCAGCTCGAGCATAAAGCGCTACATGAGTTTGTGGCTAGTGTGCCAAGTTCCGTATTGGTGGTATTAGACGAAGCCTATATTGAATACAGTCCCGAGAGCAACAATCGCGCGCTGCTGGACGAGTTTGATAACGTGGTCATCGTACGCACTTTTTCTAAAGCTTATGGGCTAGCGGGCTTGCGTATTGGCTATGCATTGAGCTCAGTGGCAGTGGCGGAATTGTTAAATCGTATCCGTCAGCCATTTAACGTCAGCCGTATTGGTTTAGCTGCTGCTGCTGCTGCCCTTGCTGATCAAGATTTTATTGAAAAAACCCGTCAGATGAATGATGAGCAAATGCGTTGGCTTGAAAAGCAGTTTGATGCGTTAGGCTTGGGATTTATCAAGTCGCATGCCAATTTTATTATGGTCGAGGTAGAAGTTGAGATGGAGGACACCACGGCTACTGTGATTTATCAAGCATTATTAGAGCAAGGCGTGATCGTTCGTCCATTGACAGCGTATGGTCTGCCTAATTGGCTACGAATCACTGTCGGCGTAGCAGAGGACAATCTACGCTTGATTGATACCTTACAATCTATCTTGACCGAAGACTGATAAGATCGCCACCATTTTAAAAAACAGCCATTAAATTTTATAACACAAACGCTGTATTGCTTTATCCGTATTGGCGTTTGTTTGTACAATGAGAAAAGTCGTGAGTCGTCAGCAAAAAAATCAAAAAAATAATAATCAAACCTTCTTAAATGCTCAGCCGTCGTTGTTTAAACAAGTTTGTGTGATTGGACTTGGACTCATTGGTGCCAGCCTTGCGCAAGCCATCAAAGACAATGGCTTGAGTGAGCGTTTGGTGGCAGTCGATAGGCATGCGCCCAGTATAGAAGAGGCAATCAAACAAGGTCTGCTGGAAGCCGGCAGCTCAACTCTGAGCGAAGTAGTGGCTGGTAGTGATTTAATTATCATTGCTGTACCTGTACAGGCGGTACAAGCTGTGTTCATGGATATCAAACAGGCAATGGATAGCGGACAGCTCGCTTCTGACTGTATGATTACTGATGTCTGTAGCACAAAAACGAACATCATTGATGCCGCCAAAGCGGTATTTACCTCGCTGCCAATAGGTTTGGTACCTGCGCATCCGATTGCTGGGGCTGAAAATTCAGGGTATCATGCTCGCCGCGCCACTTTATTTGCCAATCATAGTGTCATTATTTGTGAGCTACCTACGACCAATTATGTGGCTATTGCTAAGCTGCGATTGTTGTGGGAGGCGGTGGGAGCAAAGGTGATGCCGATGGAGGCCAATCACCATGATGCCATACTGGCGCATACCAGTCATTTACCGCACTTATTGGCGTTTAATCTGGTAGAGCAGTTGGCCAGTCATGATGACAATTTGGATATGTTTCGCTATGCTGCTGGCGGTTTTCGTGACTTTACTCGCATTGCCGCAAGCGACCCTAAAATGTGGCACGACATCTTTTTTGCCAATCAAAATGCGATTGTCAGTGCGCTTGATGAGTATGGTGTCTATTTACAAACCATGCGTCAGCTGATCATCGATAAAGATTCAACCGCCCTGATGGGACTTTTGGGCCGTGCGCAAGCCGCGCGGCGACATTTTGGCCATATGTTAGCCAGCACCCCTTATACGGATACTTCTGCCATGTCAGCTTCTTATATTATTACGCCAAGCACTACCGTTTCTGGCACCATTACCATTCCTGGTGACAAGTCTATCTCTCATCGCAGTATTATGCTTGGTAGCTTAGCGACAGGCGTTACCCATGTCACTGGATTTTTGGAAGGAGAAGACGCCCTTGCGACGTTGCAAGCGTTTCGTGATATGGGCGTGACCATCGAGGGGCCTGATAATGGTAATTTGACCATTCATGGCGTTGGCATGAATGGCTTAAAACCCAGCAAAACACCGCTGTATATGGGCAATTCAGGCACCAGTATGCGCTTGCTAGCAGGTATTTTGGCGGCGCAACCGTTCGACAGCGTGATGCTGGGTGACACCAGTCTTAATAAACGCCCAATGGAGCGTGTGGCAGCGCCGTTACGTATGATGGGCGCTGTTATCCAAAGTACCGGTCATAGCGGCACCGCGCCACTCAGCATTACTGGCCGAGACACTGTTGGTAAGCCATTACAGGGTATAGATTATGAGCTACCAGTGGCTTCTGCACAGATTAAGTCTTGCTTATTGCTGGCAGGTCTGTGGAGTGAGGGCACAACGACTATTACTCAACCAGAAGTCAGTCGAGATCACACTGAGCGCATGCTATCCGCTTTTGGTTATCCAGTCACAGTCGATGGCAATCGCATCAGTGTGGAAGGAGGCGGTACTCTAGTAGGCGGTGATATCGCTGTGCCTGCTGATATCTCGTCAGCAGCTTTCTTTATGGTTGCGGCAGCGATCAGCCAAGGTAGTGAGTTGACCTTGACACAAGTGGGAATTAACCCTACGCGTACTGGCGTTATTGATATTTTAAAGCTGATGAACGCAGACATTAGCCTAAGTAATAATACGCATGTCGGCGGTGAGCCAGTTGCAGACATTACCATTCGTGCGTCAAACTTGGTTGGTATTGAGATACCAGAGCATTTAGTGCCACTGGCGATTGATGAATTCCCAGTATTGTTTATTGCTGCCAGTTGCGCGCAAGGCCGTACGGTATTGACAGGTGCAAAAGAGTTGCGTGTCAAGGAATCTGACCGTATCGCAGTAATGGCAGAAGGGTTACAAACGCTTGGTATTGAGTGCACGGTTACTGAAGATGGTCTTATCATCGAAGGTAAAGGAACTGGTGGCCAAGACGATCAGATCAATAATAGCCAGCCTGTTTTTGGTGGCGGTCAGATTACCTCGCATCATGATCATCGTATTGCCATGAGCTTTACGGTTGCGAGCTTACGGGCATCAGAGCAAATCATCATCGAAGGGGTTGAGACGGTCAATACCAGCTTCCCAGGATTCGCCGAACTTGCTAATCAAGTTGGTATGTCCATTCAAGTTGAAGATACCAGCATTTAAGCTGATATCATTTTTGAGATAAGAAGACGTTCTAATTTTTAAGTAAATTTATTTTAAACGAGTGGTTATTTTTAGCAATGTATTGATGTCTATGCAGGCGTCAACACATTGCTTTTTAACTTGTATTTTATCTGTAGTAACCCTGCGTGCTTGCCTTTATATAAATATAAGAAATTATCATGAGGCGAGGGCGCACTTTGCTCTAAAACGTTGTACTGTACTATGGCTACCCAAGACGTTATCAAAAAACCCGTTACGCCCATCAAAACAACCAGAAGTGGCATTTTGACTGCCCTCAGTGCTTTTTTTATCTGGGGTATTTTTCCATTATATTTTAAGCAGTTGGCAGCCTATGATGCGACTGAGATTATCGGTCATCGTATCATTTGGACATTTGCATGCTTGCTTGTTGTATTGGTAGCGACCAAACGTTGGCAGTGGATCGATACGCTTAAGCAAAATCCTAGATGGATTGCGTTTTCTTTTATATCTGGCTTGATTATCGCCACCAATTGGCTCACGTATGTATGGGCGGTCAATCATGACCGTATACTTGAAGCCAGTTTGGGATATTTTATTGGCCCCTTGGTGGGTGTTGCGTTATCCATGGTCTTGTTCAAAGAACGGTTGCGACCTCTGCAATGGATTGCTATTGGCTTTGCACTCTTGTCCGTGGTGATTCAAGTGGTCATGCTTGGTAGCTTGCCTTGGATATCCCTGATACTGGCATTTAGTTTTAGTACTTATGGGACGATTCAGCGCCAAACGCCTCTAACTGCAGTCGATGCTATGTTTGTTGAGACAACTCTATTAGTACCGATTTGCTTGTGGTGGTTTTGGCAAGCAGACGTGGTCAGTAGTCAACTGAGCTTTTGGTTTAGTCCGAATATTTGGCTATTGATGCTGGCAGGTCCCATTACACTGATACCATTACTGCTGTTTAATAAATCGACTAAGATGGTCGCGTTTAGTATCTTAAGCTTTATGAATTATCTGACACCGACTTTCATTTTCTTCTTGGCAGTATTTTATTATAAAGAGCATTTTGACTTACATCGCTTAGCGGTATTTGGGTTAATTTGGTTAGGTCTGTTATTATTCAGCATCGATTTGTGGCGTCATCGTCCCAGCAAAGCGCTAAAAGCCAAGCGTTTACGTGAAGCTGCATTGTGAGTATTTAAGTAAAATTTATTATAAACAAAATTTTTGGTAAAAATCTGAGTTAAAAATTGAGCCAACAAGGATGCAAGCATGTTTCATACCCAGTCTGATGTCGTATTTGTAAAAGGCTTAAAAGTAGAGGCCGTTATTGGTGTCTATGAATGGGAGCGCGTGATTACGCAGCCGCTACTGATTGATATCGCACTTGAAACTGATATCAGCCGTGCGGCTGTGTCAGATGATGTCAGCGATGCGCTAAACTATAAAGCCGTGTGCGATGATGTGAGCGCATGGTGCCAAGCACTCAAAGCACAACTTCTTGAGCATCTGGTAGGGCAGATTGCTGACAATTTACTCGCAAAATACGCCACTCACAAAGTCACACTCAGCATTGCCAAACCGACTGCCATCAAACCAGCAGATGCGGTTGGGGTGCAAATCACGCGTTATGCTAAAGCCTCATCCAATGATGCATAAAGCGCTGACAGGTTTGAAGAATTTTGCAAGTTTGGAGAGGCGTGAGCCTGAAGCATTGCAAGCGCAATCAGTGACGGCGGTACTGTTGGCATTGGGCAGTAATTATCAAGCAGAAACGTATTTGCCAATTGCTCGAGAGCAATTGGGAGCGTTAGGTCAGATACAGTTATCAACCGCCTTCCAAAATCCTGATTTTACCGCCACGGTTGAGCATCCAAAGCCTGATTACACCAATCAGTGTGTCTATCTGTCGCTAAAGACGCCCATGACAGTGCAGCAGCTCCAGCAAACCTACAAACAGTTTGAATGGGAGTGTCATCGACAACGATTGATAGAGCAGCAGATGTCTATCAAACAAGTCACAATGGATATCGATATATTACTTGTACGCTTGCTTATAGAAAAAAATAGCCTAAGCAGAGAAAATGAATCTGAATGGACAATCATGGCAGATCGTTATCCGTTTAAAGCACATGAAGTGGCAGGAATTAACGAACTGATAGCAAAAGATTCATTTGAAAAATGACAGAGCAATGAATGCCAAAAAAGTATTATCGAAATTTATATAAAAAAATAGCGATATAGAAAGCGTCATAATGGCCATCTATATCGCTATGATATCCCGCAGTTTAATCTTGATAAATCAATATAGTAGATTGTAACCTGTCTGAATCAAAGCAATCTTTACTTTGATTCAGCGTCAGTCTTATCTACATCGTCACTACCAATCACATCAAAATCTTCTAAACACAGTTTATCGTATTCTTTTTTACAAAAATCAGGATCGATTTGGCACATTGCGGCCTGTAATTGGTCCAGACGGTTTTCTGATTGCTGAATGTGTTCGAGCATTTTAGCAAACGCTTCTGTGACCGGATCTTGTGAAGAGGGGTCGACACCGTACGCTTGAAAGGTTGTGGTACGCTTGGTATTGGAGGCGGTTTGCTTACTATGGTGTTTTTCAGGACTGCCTGCCGCTTGCGCCACTTTTTCTTGCTGTTTGGCATCTTGGACTTTGGTCGTAATGGGATTACCTTTTTCATCATGATGATCTGAAATCATACGGGCCGCACTGCCAACCATCGTCGCGCCAGCTGGTACAGGCTTTACTACCACTGCATTTGAACCAATTTTGGCATTTTTACCCACTGTGAATGGCCCCAAAACTTTTGCCCCCGCACCAACGGTGACACCATCCTCTAATGTTGGATGACGCTTGCCGTTATTCCAAGACACGCCTCCAAGCGTTACACCGTGATAGAGGGTAACGTCGTTACCAATCTCCGCAGTTTCACCAATAACAACGCCGACCCCATGGTCGATAAAGAAACGCTTACCGATTTTGGCAGCAGGGTGAATTTCGATACCAGTAATAATTCGTGAGCCATAAGAAATTACACGTGCTGCCAGTTTCTGTTCTTTATTCCAAAGGCAATGCGCGCCGCGGTGTAAGATAAGTGCGTGAAAGCCAGGGTAAGTCAGTATGATTTCCAGACTATTACGTGCTGCAGGATCGCGGGTGAACACGGCATCGATATCTTCTTTTAAGTCTTTTTTGATGGTGGCAAGCGACTTGAACCATTTGGATGGGAATGACATAACGCGTCCTATCTATTTGTCGGTAAAATGTCTTTATTAAGAATACTATTATTAAAACAGTCATTTCCTAATTTGTAGTTATTATACTTTCATGAGCATTGAGATCTATCTGTACCCATTCTTTCAAGTTATATCAGCTTTGCATCATAAAATATAGTGATGAATATCATATAAACGCTTATCGATACATTGACACTGATGCACTGGCGTCAGATTCTATTCATTTATCGAAAATAAATCTACTATCTAAACCTTCGAGAGTTTGGCAATGAGCGCGCTTAGCAACTGGTATTCTTTTTGGTCAAGTTGCAGACGAGAACCAAGTCTCGATAGCCTCGATGGTAAGGACTTTAAATGTTCGCTATCTGCTAGGCCACGCTGAACCATCAAATCAGTCGTACGCTGGGTAAGCTGTTGTAGCTGCTGCTGAGTGATAGCTGGCTCATCCCATTGTTGACGAAGATGGACATCGACAGTTGGCTGAGCTGTCAAAATTTTATTATCGTCTAAGCTGATATCACCGGTCTTAGCATTGGCCTGAAAGTGGTTTTGTGTATAGGCAAAAATGAAGCTGGCGATGACTTGTACGGCTGACGCTACATTTAATACAGGGTAGTCAGGATTGGCGTCTATTTGGATGTGATAATCTGCATAGGCCAACTCTTCATTGGTCAGTCCTCGGTCTTCACGGCCAAACAAAATCGCAATGTTTGGTTTTTGTTTGCTCTCGATTGCCTGATTTACATCGGGATTCTCTTTAGTACTTAATGTAGATTGACTATCAATAAAGGCCAGCATGATCTGAGCTGCCTGTGTTGGCGTGACGACAGGCCGTGGCAAATGACGGCTACGACTACTGGCAGCAAACACGAGCTGACAGTTGGCGATCGCCGACTCCAGCGTTGGGGCAATAATGGCAGATGATAGCAAGTCACTACCACCAGCTGCATGGGATACACTAGACTCATCAATTGGAAGCTTAGGGTCGACGACAGTCAAGCGCGATAAACCCATCGTATGCATTGCTCGTGCCGCCGAACCAATATTGGCAGGCAAAGTTGTATTTACCATAACCACTTGCATGCAATCAAGATAATCACTCACGGTATGAACAGGTGCTGAGGTTGATGACAGAGAAGTATGGCTCATTATTGCCCCAGTCTTTGATTGATTTCTTGTTCAGCACGTTGTAGAGCTACAGCGATATTTTCAATGAGGTCAGCTTGCTCACTGATCAATTGCTCACGGCAGCGCTCTTGTAACTGGCTACTCAGAGTCATTACTTGCGTTGCACCCAAGTTAGCACTAGCACCTTTTAGAGCATGAGCAATCTCAAAGCCGTTAGTATTGTCTTGTTCTTGCTGTGCTACTCGAAGCGTTGATATACGCTGCCGACTATCAGCGAGATAGACTTGTATCAAATCGGCAAAATCCTCTTCCAATAAATCACGCATGTCTTCAAATTGCTCATGATTGATGATTTCTTCATCAGTCTGCACAGTCGTATTGCTATTGGGCATATTATTCATAGTTTGGTATCCAGTTTTTTTAAATTAATACAATAAAATTACTATAATGAATTTTTCGACCGTAAAGTACGTTTTAGCTGTAATGAAAGTGTAAGCTGTCTTCATTAACCATGGTTTTTAATTGCTGTAAATTGTCATCGTTAGGGTAGATACGCCAGTGCTCTGATAAACTGACATTGGCAATACCAAACTCTTCGTAAATGCTTAACCCAAGCGGCAGACAGTTATCATTAATAGAGGTGTCTGTATTGCTCAGTGCATTATTGCCATATTGACTCACCTCATTCTCTACAGCCAATAAGTCATTACCATCTTCATCGTATAAACTTCCCCCCATAGCAGGATCATAAGCGCTATCGCTGCCATAACTTTCAGATTCGTTCTGCTCGTCACTGTATCCTAAGCGCGGCGCAGGGATAATGTCTGCTTGTGCTGATTTAAGCAAAGGTTGCAGACGCATCAGCAGATTAATGTCACTAGCATGAACCTTGATACTGATTTTTTTAAGCCAACGCAAGCGAGCATCAACGATACTCATGGCATTATCAAGACGGGCAAATAAACGTCCATCACGCTCACGAATACTGCCTTTAATAATCACCACTTCATCAACTTTTAGTTGCTCTTTAACACGGTTGAAACGCTCTGCATAGCAGCTGACTTCAAGACGAGACGTACCGTCATCTAAAGTAATAACATTGCGATTACCAAAGTTAGCAATATCTATAATCAATCCTGAGAAGTAACAGCTGCCATTGTAGCCAGTGTCTGTCAGCTTGTTAAGACGAGCACCTGAGGTATAGCGTTTTAGCTCATCCAAGTATTCATTAATCGGATGACCTGTTAAGTACAGACCTAAGGTGTTTTTTTCAGCTTTAAGGCGATGTTTATCTCCCCAAATCAGCTCTGGCGTCATCACAAGTGGCGGTGCAGCAACCACGCCATCCATTTCACCAAACAGATCCATCATGCCAAGCTCATTGTTCTGACGATCTTGCTCAGCTGCTTGTACAGCATTTGGCAATTGACTCATCAATGCACCGCGGATCTCATAAGCGGTATCTGCTGGCAAATCAGGTCGTAAAGTGGCGGCAAAATCATCAAAACAGCCTGCGCTCACCAAAGCTTCAAGTGTGCGTTTATTGACTTTCTTGATGTCTACGCGGCGACAAAAATCGTATAAGTCTTTAAACGGCCCGTCCGTGCGGCGTGCTTCAACAATGGATTCAACCGCGCCCTCACCAACCCCTTTAATCGCACCCAGCCCATAAATGATATTGGTCGGTGTGTCAGCAACAAAATGCCATTCACTGCGGTTAACAGAAGGGTTGACGACGGTCAAACCGAAGTTTTCGCGGCAGTCATTGATAAAGAACACCACGTTGTCGGTGTTGTTCATATCAGAGGTCAATACCGCTGCCATAAATTCAGCAGGGTAGTACTGTTTCAAATACGCCGTTTGATATGCCAATACACCGTAAGCTGCGGAATGAGAGCGGTTAAAACCGTAACCTGCGAACTTTTCCATCAAGTCAAACACACCACCTGACGTGACTTCATCAATCCCTTGTGAGGTGGCACCTGTCACAAAAATATCGCGCTGTTTGGCCATTTCTTCCGGTTTTTTCTTACCCATGGCACGGCGCAGCATATCTGCGCCGCCCAAGCTATAGCCTGCCATGACCTGCGAGATTTGCATAACTTGTTCTTGATACACAATAACGCCGTTGGTGTTCTCTAATATGGGTTCAAGATTGGGATGATCGTAGATAACTTCTTCACGGCCGTGCTTACGGTCGATATACATCTCTACCATGCCAGCGTCAAGGGGACCTGGACGATACAACGCACACATGGCGATCACGTCTTCGATATTGGTCGGCTGTAATTTGGCCAGATATTTCTTCATGCCCATACTTTCAAGCTGAAAGACAGCCGTGGTCTTGGCATCTTGCAGTAGTTTATAAGCTTTGGCGTCATCTAAAGGCAAGTCTTCTAATACCAAAGCATCCACACCTTCTTTGGCACGGCGTAGATTGATATTTTCAACCGCGGCATTGATAACGGTTAAGTTACGCAAACCCAAAAAGTCAAATTTAACCAGTCCCACGGCTTCAACATCATCTTTATCGAATTGGCTGACACGGTGCCCCTCATCATCACAATAAATGGCACTAAAATCGGTAATTTTATGCGGAGCAATGAGAACGCCACCGGCATGTTTGCCCACGTTTCGGCACACACCTTCAAGCTTAATGGCCATCTCCCAAATCTCAATGGCATCTTCATAATCCATATTATCAGGATTGGAGATTAAGTCTTTGAGCTGCGGCTCTTGCTCTAGCGCTTGGCTAAGCGTGATGCCCGGTGTTTTAGGAATAAGTTTAGATATTTTGTTTGCCAAAAAGTATGATTTGCTTTGTACGCGCGCCACATCACGCACCACCGCTTTTGCCGCCATCGTACCAAAAGTGATAATCTGCGAGACTGCCTCGCGTCCATAAGTTTGCGCTACATAATCAATAACACGGTCGCGCCCTTCGATACAAAAGTCAATATCAAAATCGGGCATGGATACACGTTCAGGGTTTAAGAAGCGCTCAAACAATAGATCATAATGAATCGGATCAAGGTCTGTGATGTTAAGCGCATAGGCGACAAGCGATCCAGCACCAGAGCCACGACCTGGCCCCACAGGTACGCCATTGGCTTTTGCCCAGCGAATAAAGTCCATGACGATTAAGAAGTAACCGGGAAAACCCATAGATAAAATAACTTCTAACTCGTACTCTAGACGCTCATCGTATTTTTGACGAATGTCGCTCCAATTATCGCTGCGTGTCTCAACAGGAAACAGTTTGTCTAATCGATGATCAAGACCGCGCTGCGACTCTGAACGAAAAAACGTTTCAATCGTTTCGCCTTCAGGCACTGGAAAATCAGGTAGTACATTAATACCAAGGGTCAAAGACACATTACAGCGCGTTGCCAAACGCAAAGTATTATCAATCACCTGCGGAATGTCAGCAAACCGCTGCGCCATTTGCTCTTGTGTCTTTAGATATTGCTCATCGGAGTAGGTTTGTGGACGACTTGGATCAGCCAATACGTAGGAACCTGCAATACAAACACGCGCTTCGTGCGCATCAAAATCGTCTTGCTGTAAAAAACGCACATCATTGTGCGCAATAATAGGAATGTTATGCTTGGCGCCTGATTGTATAGCCGCCTTAATAAAAGCGTCTTCTCCCGCGCGATTGGTGCGCTTGATGGCAAAATACAAACGATCATGAAATTGAGCTTGCCATTCAGCAAGCAGCTCGTCGGCTTTTTCTGGCATAGAACCGACCAACGCCTGACCCACATCTGATTTTTCAGCGAGCAGTACAATTACGCCTGCTGCATGCTCTAAGATATGACGACGTTTAATTACAGGCGTACCATGATTGACAGGGTCAGCACGGCCTTCAGTAAAGCCAAGCGATACAATACGAGTGATGTTTTGATAACCTTCGTTGTTCATTGCCAGCAATGTCAGGCGCGTGTCTTCATTATCCATAATGACTTCGCTGCCAATAATCGGCTTGATACCAGCGCCCAAACAAGCACGGTAGAACTTCACTGTCGCATATAGGTTTGATAAGTCTGTCAGTGCAAGTGCGCGTTGATTGTCCGCTGCCGCAGCTTTGACAAGCGGCTTGATACGCACGATAGAATCAGTGATGGAATATTCGCTGTGAATGCCAAGGTGTACAAATGCCATAGAGGACTCTTACGGATACGATTAAAAACGTTGATAACAAAATAAATTTAATATTATCAATGCTTTAATCTGGTATATGAGACAAAAAATACAGAGGGAATTGTATTTATTCGTTTTAAATCAGGTCGTTAATAATATCATTATTTGCCGTAGACAGCCACCGATTGCATTTACTAATGACAGCCAGATCAGTTGTTTGCTCTCATTAATAAAGTAAGTACTGACGTTTTATCATAAATAGTTGGTAGCACAAGCATTTATCTTCAAGTTATTAAAGAGTAATTAATTTCCATACTTTATTAAATGAAATATGTTTTTGAATAATAAAAAACCTTCTATATCAGTTTGATACAGAAGGCTTGGATAAGCAAAGTATTTATGAAGGGTTAGGCATCAACGTTTACCATATTTATCACTATATTCTATCCAAAAGTCTGCGTTTTCCACCCCAGCTTTTCTAGGGTCAAAGATAGGGTTAAGTCCTTGTTTCATTTGTTTGTCGTAGTCTTTTAGTACCTTTATAGCGGGCTTGCTCAAAAGTACAATGGCAATAAAATTAAGATAACACATACTACCAAAGCCGATATCACCTAATGCCCACATGACACCTACAGACTGCATACTACCTGTCAAACATACGACAAGGAATATAATTTTGAGCAAAGGCTTTAGTATAGGATAACGCAGCTTTTGATCAAGATAGACCAGTGTGGTCTCAGCAATATAGTAATAGGCAATCAAACAAGTAAACGCAAATAGGAAAATAGCAATAGCCACAAAACCGCTGCCGTACTGGCTAAATACGGTTGAAACTGCCGCTTGGGTAAATGCTGTGCCAGCTTCGACACCAGGCATATTTTCTACCAGTACCATGCCTTCTGCAGGAATTACGTTATACATACCAGTCGATAAAATCATTAAAGCCGTGGCAGTACAAACAAGCACAGTATCGATGTAGATAGAAAAGCTTTGTACCAAGCCTTGTTTGGCAGGGTGGGAGACCTCAGCGGCAGCTGAACTGAAAGTAGCTTCACCGGCACCTGCCACATTTGAAAAAACGGCACGTCGGACACCCCAAGAAATTGCTAAACCAACGATACCGCCAAAAACGGCGTCCATACCAAAGGCACTTTTAAAAATAAGTGCAAACATCGTTGGCAAGTTCGATGCATTAAATACTAAGACGATGACCATCATCATAACGTAACCGACAGCCATAATGGGTACAATCTTCCCTGCAAAACCAGCAATACGCTTGATACCACCAAAGATAATAAATGCTAGTAGGGCAACAATAATCACGCCAGTCATGACAGGAGGCACGTTGAAAGCGGTGTTAAATGAATCTGCAATGGTGTTTGCTTGTACACCTGGTACTAAAACGCCATAAGATAAACAGGTCACTGTAGCAACCAGAATAGCAAAGGGTTTCATTTTAAGCCCGCGCTCGATATAAAATGGAGAACCACCGCGGTATTGATCATCCACCGTGTGTTTATAGACTTGGGCAAGGGTCGACTCAATAAAGGCGCTGGCACCGCCGAGTAAACCCATGACAATCATCCAAAATACTGCTCCAGGCCCACCTGCTGCAATCGCAGTTGCAACGCCTGCGATATTACCGACACCGATTCTACCAGATAACGCCATACTGAAAGCTTGAAAGGAGCTGATACCTTGGTTTGACGTTTGTTTATCAAACAGAAGCTTGACCATTTCTTTAAGGTAGCGAAATTGGACACCACGAGTAATGACAGTAAAATAAGTACCGACTCCAAGTGCTAGATAAACCAGCGCATCGCTCCATATATAACCAACGAGGGCATTAATAATCGCTTCCATGGGCTTACTTCCTTGTAAGTATGTGATGAGTAACTAAAACCTTTAATATAATGTTGAAGCAGAAAAAGTAGATAAACATCGCCATATACTTACTTTTTTTGACATGACGGTATTTGCTAAATTGGTTTGTTAATTCACGACCCAAATGGTCTTGGTCTGTGTGTATTGTGCTAAAGCCTCAAGACCGTTGTCACGACCGCCAAACCCTGACTGTTTATAGCCACCAAATGGCGTTGTAATATCGCCTTCTGAAAAGCCATTGATAGAAACAGTGCCTGCTTTAATAGATGAAGCGACTCGATAAGCGCGTTTGATATTTTGTGTATAAAAGGAAGCCGCTAGACCATAATTGGTCTCATTTGCTAGTTTGATAGCTTCGTCTTCAGTCTCAAAGCTGGTAATTGCTAGTAAGGGGCCGAAAACCTCTTCTTTAAATAGTGTCATATCGGCGCTCACGTTATCAAAAATCGTCGGCTCGATATACCAACCGCTACCCAAATCTTCACGAATAGAACCACCAACAATAAGCGTCGCTCCTTCGTCTTTAGCTGTTTTTAAATAATGGCAAACTTTTTCAAAATGGGTTTTTTCAATCATAGGTCCAATGGCGGTATCGGACTCATAAGGAGAACCAACTTTCCACGCTTTGAGACCTTTTTTTAGCTGGCTAAGTAAACTTTCTTTTTGGCTGCTATGGACAATCAGACGTGAGCCACAGCTACAGTTTTCACTCATGTTCCAAAAAGCGGCTGTCAGTATGTTATTGATTGCAGCCTCATCAAGTATGGCGTCATCGAAAACGACTTGTGGACTTTTGCCGCCGCACTCTAAAACGATCTCTTTTAAGTTGCTCTCTGACGCATACTGTAAGAACAAGCGTCCGACTTCCGTTGAACCTGTGAATGACACCATATCAACATCCATATGCCGACCAAGGGCAGCACCAACATTTTCGCCAAGACCGCATACCATCTGTAAGGCCTCTTTTGGCACGCCAGCTTCATAGGCAAGCTCTGTTAAACGATAAGCAGATAATGATGTCAGCTCAGCTGGCTTGACTATGACAGAGTTGCCCATGATGAGAGCAGGGGCGACTTTCCATGCATACATTTGGGCAGGGAAGTTCCATGGTAGTACGGCACCGACAACACCAATAGGTTCTTGAACGATTAGACCTAACGCTGCGCTACCAGTTGGCGCCACTTTACCAAAAACTTTATCCGCAGTTTCGGCATACCATTCAAACGTCTCAATCGTCGCTGGAATATCAGTGTTTAGGCATTCAGTAATAGGCTTGCCAGCATCGATACAATCCAATGCCGCAAGCTCCTCACTATGTTCAAGCATAAGTACGCACCAGCGCTGCATAATGGCTTTGCGCTCAGCGGGTGCTAGATGACGCCATTCACCATTCTCAAAACTGTCGCGTGCCACTCGTACAGCGATATCGACGTCCTCGCTAGTACCAGAAGCAATCTGACCGATTAAAGTGTTATTAATTGGTGTGTAATTGTCTATTGTGGCAGTTGATAGATTGTCAGCGGCTATCAGGTGACCTGCCCACAGTGTTTGTTGTTTGCCTTGCTCAAATACCTGCTCTTTGGTTATGCTCATCTTGTAATCCTTATATGCTAAACATGCGATGCTGAAGTATTTGCGAGAATCACGATATTTAGTACTGTTTATCCTTAACAGTGTTTGATAAAACCGATGGTTATTTAGATAGAAGTAATAAGAATGCTGATTTTTCATCGGTTGGCATGTCTGTCAGCGGTACACGTACAGAGCCCACATCCACGCTACCTTTTAAGCAGCCTGCTTTGGCTTTTTGATTATAATTGCCAGATTCCATAGAATGAATGGCAGGATAAATCTCACTCATGATTTGCTTAGCTTCGTCCCAATCACCTTGCTGAGTGGCGTTAAATAAGGCGACTTGCTCTTCAGGAAAAACGTTTGCAGCACCTGCAATCCAACTATTGGCTCCCCAAAAGAAGAAATCTACGGGCTGATCATCACAGCCACAAATCACTTCAAAATTATCAAAATTGGCTTGTAGCATACGTAGTGCATGGCTAAAGTCGCCGCTGCTCTCTTTTATACCAATGATATTGGGGTGCTTGGCTAAGTGAGACACGGTGTCAAACTCAATACTGACGCCGACACGTGCTGGGAAGTTATACATAATAATTGGCAGCTCACTGGCATTCGCGACTTTCTCGAAGTGAGCAATAATACCGTCTTGTTCAGGTAAGCTATAAGGAGTAGCAGATAACATCAGTCCGTCGTAACCTAAGGTTTTGGCCTGTACCGCAAGCTCAATAGAGTGGTCAGTCGATAGACTATTAATGCCAGCGATAAGGGTCACTTTATCTTTTGCTGCATTGGCAATGGTGATTAAGACCAGCTCGCGCTCTGCAGCTGAAAACGTATAGTATTCACCCGTGGTGCCGCATGCGACGATGCCAGTAACTCCTTTCTCAATGAAGGTTTCAACCAGTTTAGTAAGTGTTGTTGTATCTACGTTGCCACTGCTATCAAATGGGGTGACGATTGGGACCAAAATGCCATTTATGTTCATGAGACTATCCTTATTGCAGTTTATTGAATGATGATTTAATAATGAATCGATTAATTTTCTGGGCGCTGCCATGAGTCTGGCTATGACTGTTTTTTTAAATAACTTCTTAAAATAATTTCCTAAAACGGTTCAGTTGATACGGCTTTGGGTCGATAGAATGAGTTTCATTAAAATAGTAACTGGCAATCATTCGCGCGCTGACGACTGCTTGCGTTAGACCTAGATGCTGATGACCAAAGTTTAAAAATACCTGATCAACCTTATCAATGATTGGTAAAGAGTCAGCCGTTGAAGGACGAAAACCCATCCATGACATACTATCGCTGGCATCTAACGTCTTTTTGAGCATGGGCTGCGCTTGTTGTAGCAGCATTTGCGCCCGCTTCATATTGGCAGGCGTCTCTAACCCTGCGTACTCTACCGTACCTGCCAAACGCAGGCCTGCTTGCATCGGCGTCATGATAAAACGTCTATCCATACTCGATACGGGAATCAGTAAGCGTTTATTTTCGTGCGGTAGCATGAGGTGATAACCGCGTTCGGTATCTAATGGTACGTTGACGCCTGTTAGTTGTTTGGCAAGAGACTTTGAGTGAGCCCCTGCTGCTAATAGGATTTTTTTGGCAATCATATCGCCTTGACTGGTGGTTAAGTGGATACCGATGTCACTGACAGAGGCATCAAGCACGCAGCAGTGTTCAAGAACTTCACCACCCAGCTGTCTAAAGGTATAAGTCAGTTGCTTAATAACGGCGGTCAAATCGGTAATATGACCTGTATCAGGAAAAAACAATGCAGCCAATTGATTGTCTTGCAAGGCAGGCTCACGCTCTTGCAATGCGTTTTTAGTCAATAACTCATTAACTACGCCAATATCGTTTAGGCGCTGACTGTGTTTGGTTAACATCTCTATGCTGTTCGGATTTTCTACAGTCAATAATGAGCCATTGGCCTGTACCCATTCATGAAGTTGCCACTGCGTTGCAAAGTCCTGCCACGCTTGTAGACTATTTTTATTTAAGCTTAATAAGGCTTGATGAATACACTCAAAGGGCTCAGGACGCATATTCAGTAGGAGTTTTATGGCCCAAGGCATCAGCCGTGGTAGATAACGCCAATCTAAGCGAAGCGGTCCTGTCGGATTCAATAACATGGCTGGAATATGACGAAGCATACTGGCATCAGCAATAGGGAAGACTTGCTCAGTGGCAATGTGTCCAGCGTTACCGATAGATGCGCCTTGACCAATCTCGTTGGCTTCAAGCAGCGCCACTTTTACCCCTCGGGCTTGCAGCGTTACTGCTGTGGTAAGTCCGATGATTCCGCCACCAATAATATGCAAGTCGAACTGTGAGGTAGTCATAAATTTCTCTATGTTGCTTAAATCAACATGTCTTAGATAGTTATTTACTTACTTAGATACTATTTGCTTAGATGCTGTACTTAGATTTTGATATGCCTGTTAAGAGGGAATGCCCCATTTAAAAGGATCGTCTGCTTGAACAATTAAAGTGGTTTCAGCACAGACATACGCATGACCGCAGATGGTCGGGAGAACAGTGTTTGTAGGATAAACATTGTTGTTAGCGTCTGAGCCGTTAATCTGCTCAGAGGCGTAACGATAACTGCCTGTAAATATACTGCCAACCACACCTTGCTGTTGCCACAATTGTTCAGGTGCTAAATGGTTATCAGCGGCAAGGCAAGCAAGTTTGGCACTAGTGCCAGTACCGCAAGGTGAGCGGTCATAAGCTGCGCCAGGACACAATACAAAGTTTTTGCTGTTGATGTCGGCATCCGTGCTGTCTGCAAACAATTCTATATGGTCGATTTCGCTGCCATTTTTGCCTGTGATGTTAGCGGCAGTTAAGGCACGCTTTATTTGGATACAGATATCAGTCAGTTTTTTGACATTGTCTGCTTGAATGTCTTGCCCATGATCACTCACTAAAAAGAACCAATTGCCGCCCCACGCAATGTCACCATGAATAGTACCTAGATCAGGGACTTTTAGAGCAATGTGCTTTTTATAGCGATAAGAAGGCACGTTTTGAATACTACAACTGCCATCATTATGTAAGGTTGCTTGTATCAAGCCGACTGAAGTTTCAAGCCAATGTGTGCCTGTCGATATCTTTTTTTGAAATGCAAGCGATGCGATTACACCAATGGTGCCATGTCCACACATCCCCAAATAACCTGTATTATTAAAAAAAATCACACCCGCTATGGCTTTAGGGTCAGTGGCAGGTAATAGGAGGGCACCAACCAGAACGTCATTCCCACGCGGTTCTAAAATGATGCTTTGGCGCAAATGATCAAAGTTTTGTTTGAAGTAGTGAAGCTTGTCTTGAACAGTATCGCCGAGGAGCGTAGGGAATCCAGCATAGACCATCCGAGTAGGTTCACCGCCCGTATGCGAGTCAATAATTTTGAAATTAAATAGAGAAGAGTTCATAACTGACATCCTCAATCATCCTTGAAAGTCGATATTCTACTGTTATATAACGTATTGTGCCCTGTGATGTACTTAACCTTATCGCTCATACACTATCAGCGAGGTCTTTTTATAGATTGAACTTTTTTGATGAGTGCGTCTTGCTGTTTTTCGATGAAAAAATGCGCATTACTGCATAGTAGGTCGGTGTACACTAGAAGATATGTAATAAAACAATGAAGAGAAAAAGGCAGCGTTTAGTTGGGTAGGGTCAATGTAAAGGCGATGCGATAAGGAGGACATAAAGTGATGGATATATTAGAACAGACAGCGATAACTACGTTGACAATATCGTTGCGTCAACGCATGACCTCCTATCATCCAGAGAGTCGAGAGGCATTTGTTGGCAATGTCTCACTATTAATACCCTTGATTGATACGCTAAAGAACGTGGTTTTTTTTGTGAAGGATGAGCAGGCACGGTATCAGCTGGCAAATAAAACCCTACTAAAACGTTGTAAGTTGAATCAGCATAAAGACATAGTGGGATTTACTACTGAGCAAGTTTTTTCACATCCACAAAGTAAAGATTATATTTTACAAGACATGAAAGTCTTGAGAGAAGGGCGATCAATTATTGATAATTTGGAACTGCATAGTTATGCTTCAGGTCAATTAGGATGGTGTATTACCAACAAACTTCCAATCTATGATAGTAAGCAACAGATTGTAGCCATGGTCGGTATTTCTGTAGATATTGATGAAGATAACGAACGCATTTTGCGTAAACATGCACGCTTGGCTGAAGTAGCGCATTTTGTACGCCATAACCTTGACCAGAAAATTAATATAATAGAATTGGCAGAGCTGGCACATTTGAGCCTATCGCAGTTAGAGCGTACTTTCAAAGCAGTATTAAATATGTCGCCTTTACAGTTTGTTCAAAAGCTACGATTGGAGTATGCCGTAAAACTGCTGGCTCAGCCTGAGATGTCAGTCACACAAATCTCATTAAATTGCGGCTATAGCGATCATAGTGCCTTTAGTCGTCAGTTTAAACAATTTACAGGATTGTCACCCAGTCAGTTCCGCCAAATACATTTATCGATAAAGAAATAGAGCATGTCCTCAGTCAAAACAATAGCCATTTAAATGGACTAAAAATGAGGACATGATCTAGTATTATTAAAAACCCTAATCAATAACCAACCACGGCTGCATCAACAATACGCGGATCAGAAGATCCATATACGCCATCTGGCGTAATCATGATTGACTGTGTTGAACCCATGGTAGCCTGTGGACTAACGGTATGTCCCATAGATTCCAATTTGTTGATGGTGTCTACGTTTAGCGCTTTTTCGATACGAATTTCATCTGGTAACCATTGGTCATGAATACGCGGCGCGTGAGTGGCTTCAGCGATATTCATATCATGATCAAGTACATTCGAGATAACTTGAGTAACGGTTGTAATGATACGGCTACCACCTGGACTGCCTGTGACGATATAAGGCTTGCTGTCTTTGAATACTAGTGTCGGACTCATCGAGGATAGGGGGCGCTTATTGGCTTCAACGGCATTTGCTTCACCGCCCAATAATCCATAACCATTCGGCACACCTGGCTTAGCAGAAAAATCATCCATTTCATTGTTGAGTAAAATACCTGTACCCTCAGCGACCAGACCAGTGCCGTAAGAAAAGTTTAGTGTATAAGTATTGGCGATCGCATTACCGTCTTTATCCACGATAGAGAAATGCGTGGTTTGATCACTCTCGTATGGAAGTGGATTGTTGGCTTTGATCGTGGACGCTGGGGTGGCTTTGTTTGGATCAATCAAACCGCGTAACTTATCGGCATAAGCTTGTGAGGTCAAACCGCTGTCAGGCACATCAATAAAGTCAGAATCTCCTAAGTACTCAGCGCGGTCTGCATATGCTAACTGCATGGCCTCAGCCATTAAGTGAATAGTTTGGGCACTGTTTTGTCCGTAGTCTTTTAGTGGATAGCCTTCTAAGATGTTTAAGATTTGAATGATATGAATACCGCCTGAAGAGGGCGGCGGCATAGAAACAATCTCATAGCCACGGTAGTCGCCTTTGACGGGCACGCGAGCGATGGCTTCATAGTTGGCCAAATCCTGTAAGCTCATCCGACCACCTGCATCAGTGACAGCTTTGACCAATTTACTAGCGGTTTCGCCTTTATAAAACCCATCTGCCCCTTGAGCCGCGATCAGTTTTAGTGAGCGGGCAAGCTCGGGTTGTTTTAAGCGCTCACCAGGTTGATAAGCGCTGCCGTCAGGTTTAAAAAATATTTTTTTGGTACTCGGCCATTTTTGTAAGCGATCGCTTAAGGCTTCTAGTGATTCGGACAGTCCAGCTGTGACTTCGATACCATTCTCTGCCAGTGCAATGGCAGGAGCCATGACCTGTTCACGGCTCATTGTGCCATGATCTTCTAATGCTTTGAGCAATCCTGCGACTGTACCTGGTACACCAACGGCTAGACCATGATAACGTGATAAATCGCTAACGGCGTTGCCAGCGCTATCAAGATACATATCACGTGTGGCACTGCTTGGTGCTTTTTCACGATAATCGAGCGCCACGGTTTTGCCTTGCTTTGCGTCATAAATCATCATAAAACCGCCACCGCCAATGTTGCCTGCGCGCGGTAAAGTAACGGCAAGGGCGAAACCAACTGCGACCCCAGCATCAACGGCATTGCCGCCATCCTTTAGAATTTGAAGACCGATATCAGAAGCAAGCGCTTCTTGAGTAGCAACCATGCCGTTTTTGGCCCAAACTGGATGATGAATGGCATCGGCAGAGTAAATGGCTTGATCGGTTTTGGCAGTTTTAGTCGTCGGTTTAAGGCTATTGGTTTTTGCGCGGGTGATTCGCTGGTTTTCAGTTAAGACAGTTGGTGCGTTGGTCATGATCGGTAGATTGATCGCACTGGTATTGAGTGAAGAATCACTCATCGCGTTATTATTTACTGAGTTGGTGGTCTCTAGTGCATGAGCAGAGACAGACAGTAATAAAGCACTACTGATAAGTAAGGCAGATTTTTTTAATGAGGGTTTATGATGAGTCTTATTTTGTTTATTCGTATGCTGAGTAGGACCAGATGATAGCAGCGCCATTGCAAATTCCTTTTTACGTGATTAAAAATTGGGGTTGTAAGTTTTATGAAACAATTGGGACACATGAATAGTAACGAAAATATTGAGTAGTAGAAAGTTGTTTATTAGGTTTTACTTTTAGCCATGACTGTTCATAGTCATAACATGCCTGATGTTTACATAATTACTATCATCGTTAGCTCGATGTTTTTATTAAGGATAATTCAAAAAAATATAAAAATTTCCTTAAAGGTTAAATACTAATATTACTTAAGTGTAACTTTTTGTGCTATAAATATGCACAATAGTAGGCATTTATTATTGGCTGTTTATCTGACTAAAGGGGCGTCTATGTCATCCACTTACCAAAAAAATCCCAATCGGCAGCATTGCTCTAAAATAGCATTGCATCATTCTTCTACCCATAATGAAAGCAGCCATAGCCATAAACCTTATAAACTGGTCTCTATTGCGCGCTGTGCACTACTGCTCGGTAGTACGTCGCTGATACTGGCAGGTTGTCAATCCAATTTGAGCGACTTATCGTCTACTGCTGTATCAAATAAAATGATAGATTTTAATATCGCTGATACCGCACAAAACCAAGCGCAGGGTCGCGCACTCAATGCCAGTTTGAACGCTGACTCTGAGCACTATGAACAGTTATTCAATCAAGACAAATACCCCAATACCGAAAATCAAGCCAAAGCGCACTTATTGACGGCTATTCGTCAGCATTTAACCTCAGAACATGTCGCTGTTGCGCAGGCCAATTATCAAGCCGTACCCTTTATCCATCCAGACAGCATTGATGCAGGCTCTAGCAGTTTATTGAAGACGATCATAGAGACGTACGTGTATCAATCTGGTGTAGAAAGTGATTATAGTGAGAATAGCTATGATGAAAATGATTACGATGAAGGCAGCTATGACTACACTGATGCCGACACTGCTGACGAAGTCGTTATCGATGAAGAAAATGTATCGAATGCGATGCCTGAGGATAGTTCTGAAGAATATGAAGCAGCAGAAAGCGCCGCAATAGCTAGGGTATTAGAAGAGGCGGGCGAAAATGATGAGTCAACGTACAGCGGTGATGACGACAGCTACAATGACAACTATGATAATGAAGAAGACAGTGGTACTGATTATGAGCGAGGTGGTAGGTTTTCAGGCTTAAAGGCAAAGAACCTTCTACAAAACTATGAAGCCATGCAAATGGCAAAGCAACAGCCGAAGACAATGAGTGAAGAGCCCGCATCATCCACAGGGCTGATTGGTAATATCTTTACTATGTTCCATCGTACACCAGAGCAGATAGCGGCCTCCAATGCCTATCAATATAAACATTTAACATTCAATAGTGTCAGTCATTATCAACCTCAAAAAAGACAACTACAGAGTGTCTATAGTTATGATTATTTGACACCAACTATTGGCTCATCAATACAAATACCGCTGGCGTTTGATTTTAATAACAGCAAGATAAAGATTGATCCATCGGCCATTATGCCTATTGTGGCGATTGTCAATCCTGAAAACACCCCATTACCCAATCAGATGGTTTCACATACGGTGAGCTTTGGTTTGCCTGAAAGTATCACATCACAATTACCACCAGCGGTACTCTATGATGCGGCAATTTCTGCCATACAAAACAGTATGGCGGAGCTTGCGCCCGAGCACTTTAGTGCGGTAGACATTGGTCAAGATCGGTTTGCTAAAGAAGTCGGCGCCAGCCGTGCGGTAAAAGTCTATTTTGGCAGCCAGCAAAGCGGTGAGATGATTGGTAAAGTACTCAAATACATGACCCAGTCACTTCAGCAGTATGTCGATACTCATCCAGAAAAATACCCTGACGGTGCGCCGCTAAAAGCTGCGCTTGATAAAGCGGCATTGTATAACAAAGGCTATCAGAGTGCCGATGTGGGAGCGCTACTACAGCTTATTGAAGCCATTGGCCCTATTACATTTAACCAGATAAATTATTATTATTTGGACAGCTCAGATCGTCTGCTTGCCAAACAACAGCGTATGAACATTGGTGGCGATTTATTAGGTTCGACGACCACTGTATTAAACCAAGTACGCTACGATAAAGCCAGTTTTGATAAGCATGCACTAACGCCTTTGTTGGCTGAGTCTTTTGGGGCCAATGCAAAACCTGCCATTGATGGTAACGCATGGATGACCGCCCAACGTCAACAAGAAGATAGGCTACAAGCGGCACGTTACGCTCGCTATGATTATAGTGATAACCGTGCAGATGATGAATATCCGCGTGACTACGAGAATAGTGAAGACAGCTATAACGACGATAGTAATGAGGATTACAGCATTACTCAGACTGACGATGAGACTGACAACAACATAAAGGCTTGGTAGCACTGTCTTGTCACGTTTAAGCGAATATTTATTAAGGATAAAATATGAAAACAAATCATCAAGCTATTAAACATTGTCTGTCGTCACCTATCAAAAATAAGACCTTATTTGCCAGTGCATTTTTGGCGGGTACACTGTTATTGACGGGCTGCCAATCTACCAGTCTGTCTAATAACTCAAATCCATCGAACGCTATGGCCAAAAAACAAACGTCAGCGGTCGCTAAAACCGTCTTAGCAACTGCATTGCAAAAACAGCGCCGTCAATCCTTTAGCTATCATAGTAATATTGAAATTAATAATGAGCAGCAATTTGCCAATGTAGCCGCAAAAGATCAGGTCGCATCAGATTCTCCAAGCGAATACTGCGAAGACACTCACGACCAATCCTATGTGGCTTTACTTGAGCAAGCCGAGGAGCAAAATAAAGATGTCTTGGATACTGAGTATGATACTCAGCGTACGGCGCTAAAAAACAGTTATCTTGAATGCAATGCTGCGTATGAAGCGTGGGTAGACCATCAATACGATAGTGACATCGCTGTGCCGCCCTCTTACCAGCAGTTATTTGACAATTATGACAGCAAGATAAAACCGCTAGAAATTAAAAAATCAAAACTGTTAGACGCTTATTGGTTCAAGCCACTCTCTCTCAATGCCCAAGGTGTTTATCAGCCGATGGCTGGCAGAGCAACCATGCTTGCCAGCGCCCAGTATCAAACACGCAATAATCACAGCAGCATCAATCAGCCTATCTATATCGATCTTAAGAATGGCGATATTTATCTATGGGCAGACAATGTTGCGATGTTTAACTCCTCGATGCTAGACGACTCACTTGGTACGAAATGGCAAAATAAATGGTTAAAAATAGCCATGGATGATGGCACCTTGCCGAAAGGCTTTGGTCGTGAAGTGATAAAAAGTCACTTTGCGGCAATGGATGAGACATTTGAAGCGGCACCTGTGAGTCAGTTCGATTACGTGGCGCCCAATACGCTAGCGTCGCTTTCTCCTAAATTACCAGCGCATCAGCTAACCCCAATACTAGCGACTGATACCATCATTAGGCGTGTACAAAGTGCTGAAAGCTATGAGCTATTTTATCAAGACTATATGCGCATTTTTTATGACCGCATCAGCAAACAATATCCTGAATTGATTGAGGCAAATGTATCCGATGAATCAGAAAACACAACGTCTGATAAGTTCACCAGTAAAGCCTTGGTGCAGCAAATTTTGACCATGGTAAAAAGTCAGATAGAAGGTGGGGATGAAACAGAAGAGGTAACACTGCCAGAGAATACAGAGGTGCAAGAGCTTTACGGATTTGATAAACAGGGTCAACTTAAATGGCAGCATTTGCGCAATGAGTTACTGAGTAAAACCAAAGCCGCTTCTGGTACGTCAAGCAAGGGTGTGACTGTAGATATGTTACAACAATATTCTGCCATAAGTCATCAAGACATGGCGTTTCCTAACTTGCCAAGTGATGTGCAAGTGCCAAATGCCAGTAATAGTATTGATGCAAGAAAATATGGCAAAGAGCTGATGCAGTACTACCGCGATGGTAATGGTACTTTTATGGGTAAAATGATATTTAGTAGATTTCCCATGTCTATAGAAGCGAGTGGGGCGGTTGATTAAAGAAAGTGGTTAAGAGGGCTATAAATCTTTAAACATGCTAATCGTTTATAAAAAAAGTGCACCGTTGATACGATGCACTTTTTTATATTCTCATATTGCAGACTTAGTACGATTGTAGACTTAATATGATAAGCAACAGTGCTTTAATGCACGCTGCCTATTAAGAATTACATACCTTGATGTTTTTTGCCCTGCATTTTGTGATGACCTGGACCTTTATGTCCTTTAGCCATTTTCTCAGCTTCTAATTTGGCCAGTTTTGCACGCTGCTCGGGTGTCAAGACTTGGGCAATGGCATGCTGAGTTTGTACACGTTCAATAAAGCGCTGTTTTGTTTTAGCCGCTTGTTGATCGGCCAGACGATTTACGGCAGCAGTGTTGAGCGTACTTGCATTGGTCAAAGCTTGCATTTGCTGATGCATCTGCATACGCTCTGCTTTATTTTTAGCGCGATCAGCTTTATAGTCGCCATGTTTTGCTTTCATGATGGCTTTGATTTGCGCTTGCTGCGTCGCTGTCAGATCTAACTGAGACATCGGGCCTCTCATGCCGCCTTTCTTCATACCATCTTTATGCTGCATTTTGCTGGAGGTCGGTGCTGTATCAGTGGTTGCATTAACGCTGGTACATGCAGTCACGGTAAACACGCTAGACATTGCCAGTACTGAGCCCAATAGTAATTTTTTCATAGTGTAATCCTTTATGTCGTTTGGTTAAATGATAATGAACAGCAACGTTTGATTTTGCCAATATGTCCATTGCAAAGTGCAGTACTCGCTGTTGATGAGGCTATTCTACGACAGCTAAAGGTTACGAACATTTATGAAATATTAAGAAAGGTAACGGTTATGGCGTATCGATCAGTAATTGCCTGATAATATGAGTAACAAAGGTATTTACCGCTTAAGGAGACAGATGTGCCGAATATACTGCTGGGCGATGATGATGAAGAGCTGACTCAATTATTACAAGAATATCTTCATAATCATGGCGTGACCTGCGACTGTGTTCATGATGGGGAGGCTGTGATTCAAACATTAAAGGCGGCGAGTAACAATGCGTCTGCTTATGACTTGCTGGTGCTAGATATCATGATGCCAAAAATTGATGGATTGAGTGTGCTGCGCCAACTGCCAAACATCAGTGATGTGCCCGTTATTATGTTGACTGCCAAAGGTGAAGAGATTGATCGTATCATTGGCTTAGAGCTTGGGGCTGATGATTATATCACCAAACCCTGCAATCCTCGGGAGCTGCTGGCGCGTATCAATGCGGTGATTAAACGTACTAATGCGGTTGCATCGGAGCACACACCGTTGCCTGAGAGCCGCTTGCATCTTGATCAAAATCAGCGGCTGTGTCAGATAGATGGTGTCGAGCTGCAAGTGACTGGTACAGAGTTTGATCTGTTGGTCGCGTTGCTTAAACAAAAGGGCGAGGTCGTGAGTAAGACATGGCTGTCAGAGCACATTCTACAGCGCGAATTGCAGCCGTTTGATCGCAGTTTGGACGTTCATATTTCCCGCTTGCGCAAAAAACTTCAACCCTTTCACGATGAACCGATTAAAGCCGTTCGCGGTAAAGGCTATCAATTGGTACTGTAATGGTGGAATCACCAATGAAAAATGCCACCTTTAGAGTGCGAATCACGCTGTTTTGGCGTCTGTTTTTGAGCCTATTATTAACGATTCTGATGACCTCTGTTTTGTCCATCATGGTAGAGCGCTGGCTGGTCGAAAAAGAGCTGACAGCTCGTATGGATGTACAAATTGACAGTTTGTTGATTAAGCGTGAGGAAATAGTGCAAGCGCTAAAGGTAGGAGATTTCGCAGCAGTTAGAGAGATGTATCGCCAAGACCGGCGGCTCATGAATCAGATTAGAGTCTATGATGAAGAAGATGCCATTATATTTCCACGTTATCGAGAAAGAGACGATCAGCGTAAGCCAGAACGTAGGCAAAGGAATGAGCAGGCAGTAGAGCAATCATCAATTCGGACAAACTCAACTCAGACAAAGCCAGCGGTGCCGCCCGCACCTCGCTTCGATACTGAAAAAATGATCAATGGCGAGAATAGAGTCCATGAAAAGCCATCCATTTTAGATCATATTTTGCAGCCGATAATGCCGCGTGGGGCTAAGATGGCTGACCCTGACACTCGTCCTGAATTGGCTGATGTGACGGTTGCCTTGCCCAACAAAAAAACAGTCCTTATCCAATTGCGTCCGCATTTGCGTTTTTCAGATGTTGTAGAGCTGCAACGTAGTAATTTTCCAATACGGTTATTGTTGATACTTCTCTTTAGTATCTTAGTCTGCGTTTGGCTAAGTCGCACGCTGACTTATCGTATTCGACGTGTACAGAGTACGGTACACCGTATGATTGATGGGGATTATCAGGCAAATCCAGATTTATCCAAAATGGGCGATGATGAGCTGGGTTTACTGGCTAAAGACGTTGCCAAACTGTCGATAAGACTGGCTGAGAGTGAGTTGGCGCGCAAACAGATGCTCAGTGATATCTCTCATGAGCTACGTTCACCGCTGGCGCGTCTAGAGGTGGCGACCGAGCTCACACGTGACTTTGCTCCCAATACCAGTCGCTACCTAGATCGCATTGATAAAGAGTCTGCACGAATGAATGAGTTGATTGAGCAAATCATTCATATTCAATCGCTACAAATGCAGCAATACACCATCGACAATTTAGAGAATGAAGCAGTCAATCTTTCTGAGATTATCAGTGAGATAGGACAAGATGTTTGCTTTGAGTTTCAACATAAGAACGTGCGCTGGCAGTGGCAGCCGTCTCGCTTTTTATCAAAGAGTGATACCGATTTTTCTTGGACAGTCCTTGGCAACCAAGAGCAGCTACATAGTGCCTTTGAAAATGTGATTCGCAATGCTTTTATGCATACAGAGGCAGGCTCAACGGTCAGTGCCGAGATGAAAGAAGTAGAGATGGATAATAAGTCACATGCTATTGAAATCACCATAACAGATGAAGGCGGCGGCGTCGCAGAAAAAGATTTAGATCGAATTTTTCAGCCGTTTGTGCGTCTTGATTCTGCACGTCATCGCGAAACTGGCGGTTATGGGCTGGGTTTGGCAATCGTTCATGCAGTGGTGATAGCGCATAAAGGTTACATTAATGTTTATAATCGACAGGATGGTATAAAAGGTTTGATGATGCAGATAACGTTGCCAACTGAATATAACGGTCACTAATAGCTGGTGAAAATAATAAAGGCTCAGGTATGCGGATGTTCATGATGTCTGCATACCTGGGCTTTTTTTTGGCTCAAAAATAGAAATTCTGATAAACGAACATAATTTGGTATAAACGGACGATATACGAATTTATATATTTGTTTAAGTAAATATAATAGATAAAGGGTACTAAGTACCCGACTAGTTGTATTGTTACTTTGTTTGCATTTGTTAATACTTATGTATAGAGAGTGATAAAAAAACCACAAGATAAAACGTCTTGTTCTGAAAGGTTAATATTAGTAACACTGTAAAAGGATTTCGCATTATCAATTTATAAACCGTTTTATTTTGCGGTATCAACTCTCTGCAACATAGATTGTATCTCTGATTTTTCAAATCTGACAATTCTATAGGGGAGTACATATTATGAACCGCATCTATAAGGTGATATGGAACGAAGCCTTAAACTGTTTTACGGCCGTCGGTGAATATGCCAAGGCACGCGGCAAATCTTCCAAATCTAGCGTTAGTTCTAACGCTACTATCAACACCACTTCTAACCTATCTTTTATCAATACATTGCGCCTGAGTACAATAGGACTTGGGCTTTTGGCCGCTGGCTTTGTTGTACAGACAAATGCTGACGTCAGTTACTCCAATCTCATCAATATCACTGGTCATCAAAGCCAAGGTAATGGCCATGACACTCATGGCAACGGTAATGGATATGGCCACGAAACTCATGGTAACGGCAATGGGTATGGCCATGATGAGAATGGCAACAGCGGTAATAACGGTAATAACGGTAATAACGGTAATAACGGTAATAACGGTAATAACGGTAATAACGGTAATAACGGTAATAACGGTAATAACGGTAATAACGGTAATAACGGTAATAACGGTATTGGACTAAAGTTTGCTGGTGATACTGGTGGAACGATTATACGGAATCAAGGCGAAACGCTGAATATTAAAGGTGGCGAAACTGATACCACAAAACTCACCAGCGGTAACAATATCGGTGTGGTGTCTAATGGTACTAATACTCTGACTATCAAATTAGCAAAAGATTTGACTGGTTTAAACAGTGCGAGTTTTAACAGTGGCGTTGTGATCTCCGCTACTGGTATCAATGCTGGTAACAAAGTTGTCTCAGGCGTCGCTAATGGTGTGGCTGGTAATGACGCGGTCAACGTCAATCAGTTAACCACTAGCATTGCCGCCAACAAAACCAAATACTATAGTGTCAACTCAACTGCGACTGGTAATAGCAATAACGATGGGGCAACCGGACCAAATGCAATGGCTATGGGTGGCAATGCAACGGCTGCTGGTGGACAAGCGATTGCAATTGGGAGTGGTCAAAGTGGCCAAAACACAACAGCAAGCGGGCAACAATCCATTGCGATCGGTGCCAATGTGGTATCAAAAGGTCACTCATCTATCGCACTTGGCGGTGATGATTTAGATGACGCTTCAAAAACAAATATCGGAAGTAATTCAGCCAGTGCTACATTGAATGGTGGCACCGTAAATACGACCTTCAATAGCTATGCAGGCAAAAACCTTGTCGAACCCAATCGGTATGATGTCAATACAGAATCGGGTGGCGCTGCGTCAATTGCAATGGGTGTAAAAGCCCTATCTAAAGGTGATTTATCTACCGCAGTTGGCGTACATGCTAACTCTGCGGGTACCGCTTCCTCGGCCTTCGGTATGGCAGCCTCTGCTACCAAACAAGGATCATTAGCGCTTGGCGCAGGTGCTAAGTCTGATGTTCAAGACGGCGTGGCTCTAGGGTCAAGATCTGTTGCTAGTGTGGCAGGTGGGGCGACCGGATTTGTACCAGTAGGGACTTTGACCGTTGATGAAAACGCCATTATCGCAACGAGAAGTGTGGCACTAGGTGCTGTATCAGTGGGTACAGGCGCACAAGGTGGTAATCGTCAGATTGTAAACGTTGCTGCAGGTACCAATAACAGTGATGCTGTCAACGTCGCGCAGCTAATCGGTCTCCAAAATGGTATTAACGGTACGCTAAACCAAGGCATAGATTTTGGCGGTGATAGTGGCACCAACGTCAATCGTAAGCTTGGCGAAAAATTATTGGTGAAAGGTGGCGAAACTGATGCTACAAAACTCACCAGTGGTAACAATATCGGTGTGGTTGCTGACGGTAATGACACCTTAACCATCAAATTGGCAAAAGATTTGACGGGGCTAGATAGCGTCACCACAGGAAATAGCCTGCTCAACACCAATGGTTTGAGCATTACAGGTGGTCCAACATTCACCGCAACAGGTATCAATGCCAATAACCAACAGATCCAAGGCGTAGCAAGTGGCGGCACAATCGAATCTAACGCTGCCAATATCGGTGATGTAAACACGGCGATTACTGGCGTAACCAATTTAGGCTTTGGTCTAAAAGCGGCCGATGGTAATACCGTGCAAAAACCACTAGGACAAGCGGTTGAAGTGGTTGGCTCTAACAATAACATCGACACGCGAGTGAACAACGGTAAAGTAGAAGTGCAACTCAACAGCAACCTTGATCTTGGCAACAACGGTAGTGTCAAAATGGGTTCAGCTTCTCCTTTCGGTCTTGGTAGTACGACGACACTTGATCGTTCTGGTCTTACAACAGGCAATGCACTCCTTAATACCACCGTTGATGGTTTAGGTGTTAGAACGGGTAACGCATTAATCAACACGACAGTGAGCAGTTTGGGTGTTGCTGTATCTAATCCATTCTCTACTACTACTTTATCTGGTAACGGCCTTAACATTCTTGGTGGTCCAAGCGTGACGACTGCGGGTATCAATGCCGGTAATAAAAAAGTGGTCAACGTTGCTAATGGCGTACAAGCAAAAGACGCCGTCAACGTCAGTCAGCTTAACAGCGCCTCAGCGGCTGCGCGTACCAAAGTACTGAGCGGCACCAATGTTGCCAGTGTTGACTTCTCAACCGACAGCATCACAGGACAAGACGTCTACACCGTCAATGCCGATGGCACCACTGCCTCAGCTGGCTCATCAGCCGTCACCGTCACTCAAGGTGCCAAAGATGGCGCGACCAACATGACGGACTACGCAGTCGACTTAAGCGACGCCAGTAAAGCAAGCTTAGTCAAAGCGGACAGCGCTATGCAAAGTGTGGTCACTCAGATCGATGGTAATGAGGTTAAAACCCTGAACAGCACCGACAATAGTGCCAACTTCCTCACAGGCGACAACATCGTCTTGACCGCTGAGGGTGGTGGTATCAAAGTCGCCACCGCACCAGATGTGTCCTTCACTACCGTCACCACAGGCGATACCTTGCTCAACACAGAAGGCGTCCGCTTCCTTGGTGGTAGCAGTGTCAGACTGAGCCAAAGCGGTCTTAACAATGGGGGCAATCGTATTACCAATGTGGCCGATGGTGCGGATGATACCGATGGGGTCAATGTTAGACAGTTGAAGGCAACCAACAGTACCGTTGATTTGGGGCTCGACTTTACTGGAGACGATACCGCAGTGATCGTCAACCGTAAGTTAGGTCAAACATTAACGATTCAAGGAGGTGCGACAACCTTAACAGACAACAACATCGGTGTCGTGGCTGATGAAGACGGCAGACTAAACGTGAGATTGGCTGAAGATGTGGTGCTTGGCAGAGCAGGTAGTGTCAGAATGGAAAACACCGTGCTCAACAACGCAGGCGTCACCATCACAGATGGACCCAACCAAACCGTGACGCTAAGCAATGAAGGTCTTGATAATGGCAATAATAGAATTATCAAGGTCGGTGAAGGTATTGCACCAAGTGATGCTGTCAACTTCGCACAACTCACAGTCACCAATAATGAAGTAGCTAAAGGCATCAAGATTGGTGATGGTAATAGTGACAATGATCAGCAATTCGCATTAGGCGATACTATCAATGTGACAGGAGACAGCAATATCACTACTGTTGCTTCTGCGACTGGTGTCCAAGTGAAACTTAACAATCAGTTGGATCTAGGAGAAGAGGGTAGTATTCAAATAGGCAATAGCATCATGAATAATAATGGTTTCACCTTTGTTGATAATGGCTCAGGTAGAACGGTTGCACTAAGCAGCTTTGGTCTCGATAATGGTGGCAACACGATCCGCAATGTTGGCAAAGGTGTACTAAATACTGATGCTGTAAACGTCGAGCAATTAAAAGAAGTTACTACTGTCTTGGATCAAGGTTGGGGTATCAGAGCTCAAGGCGATGCTGCGACTCAGGTAAAACAAGGCACTGCTGTTGATCTTAACAGTAGAGACGGCAACATCAAAGTGTCTAGAACCTTAGCCAGTAATGGCGCTAGCTCAGGCGTAGCCGCGGCGGCTGGTGCTAATGATATCAGCTTTGATTTAAACCCAGACATCAATGTGGTTAGTGTCACAGCTGGTGATACAACAGTCAATAGCAATGGTCTCACGATTGCAGGTGGTCCAAGTATCACTAAAAGTGGTATTGATGCCGCTGATAACAAAATCACCAATGTCAAAAACGGTGAAGTAACGGCTACCAGCCAAGACGCTATCAATGGTAGCCAGCTCTATGCTCAAGGCAGTGGTATCAGCAGTATCATCGGTGGCAACACGGTTTACAACGCTGAAAACGGTACTTTTACCAATAGTAATATTGGTGGAACGGGTAAAGGCAGTATTGATGGTGCGATTGCTTCTATTAGACAAGGCACAATTGAAATCAACGAAAATGTGCAAGCCAATACAACCAATATTGCCACTAATACAACCAATATCGCAACGAACACCAGAAACATCACAACCAATACTACCAACATCAAGGCCAATACAGATAGACTTGATGCAGGACTTAACTTTGGTGCAGATAGTGGCGCTAATATTAACAAACCTGTAGGTGATGGCAGTGTTCTGAAGTTCACTGGCGGTAATAACATCACTACCACAGCACAAGGTAGTGCTATCAAGTTCGATCTCAACAGTAACATCACCGTAGATAGTGTCAAAACTGGCAATACCACGGTGAATAACAATGGCGTTACCATTGCTAACGGACCTAGTATGACGGCAAGTGGTATCGATGCTGCTAGCAACAAAATTACCAATGTTGCTGATGGTATGGCACCTAGAGACGCTGTTAACTTCGGTCAATTAGATGCGGTTAGTAGACAACTTGGTGACAACATGAATCAGTTAGGATATAAGATCAATGAGGTCGAAGACGATGCCAACGCTGGTATTTCAGCAGCCATGGCAATGTCTTCACTACCACAAGCCTATCTCCCTGGTAAATCGATGATTGGAGGCGGTATTGGTACTTATAATGGAGAAAGCGCTGTTGCTATTGGTTTCTCCAAACTGTCCAATGATGGTCGTTGGGTCATGAAGATAAATGGTACCGCAGATACACAAGGTAATGCTGGCGCTTCGATTGGTGCAGGCTTCCACTTCGATTAATGGAAAAAGCCAGACCAAGTATTAGGCTAATGAGCAAAACAAAAAAGCAAGACAACCAGTGTCTTGCTTTTTTATACGTAAAGTTAATTTTTCGTTCGAGTACCATAAAAAAATATAAGGTTTTAGTCAGTAGACACTTATTTACCATTGGCATCAGATAAATACTGCTTTAATAAAGTTATTGCGACTCATGGCGCATCAGGCTGAACCATAGGGTCAGCATCTGCAAACGCTTTTAGCGTACGGCAATGCGTATCAATTTCGACAATATTAGGGTAAGCACTTAGATCTACCTTGAAACGTCGAGCAGAAGAAACCTGCGGAATCAAATAGCAATCTGCAAAGGTAGGGTGGTTACCGTAACAGAATTTTCCGCGAGTTTTGTCATTGGCTAGGCGTTTTTCTAACGCGTCAAACCCTTCTTTCATCCAGCGACCGCACCATGCCAGCACTGCCTCTTCATCCACTGATAACTCGTGACGCAGATACTGTAGGACACGGCGATTATTAAGTGGGTGGATGTCACAACCAATCATCGCACTCAGCGCACGTACCTGCATACGACCAGCCGCATCCTTAGGCAATAACGGGGTGTCAGGATAGATGTCTTCTAACCACTCTAAGATAGCGGGGCTTTGATACAGGAGTAAATCATCAGCTTGTAAAACAGGCACCAATCCTTGAGGATTGATAGATTGAAAGGCGGCCTCTAGTTGTTCGTCTTGCGCCAGATTGACTGCGATATAGTCATAATCCAGTCCCTTTAAGTTCATGGCGATACGTGTACGATAAGACGTGCTGCTGCGAAAATAACCATAAAGTGTCATCATCATTCATTCCTTTTATTGTGGTATGTTATCAATGGGATAAGCGGTTATAATTACTAAGACCGCGCTTATGTCATACAGAAAAAGAGAATATTGTTAAATAAAAAGTTATTGAGTCGTATTTTTATTTGGCTAATACGCAACCTTACCAATCATTCATTAAAAACATCATTTATCGAGCAAAGCATGCCAGCATCTGACAACCTTGTAGATAGCAATCTGACAAATAATCTTGCCACCAACAAAAATCAAAATGGCGTCCAATCCCTTGAAATTGGGCTATCCATCTTGGATGTATTGATCGAGTATAACGAACCTATGATGCTAAAAGACATCGCCCAAGTGATGCAAATGCATCCCGCAAAATGCCATCGCTATCTGGTCAGTCTTATTCGTAAAAACTACGCTCGAAAGCTCAGTGATGGTCGTTATGGGCTTGGCGATAGGGTCAATGCCTTAGCAGCACTCGGCCACACGGGATACAACCAAAGCAATATCTTAGAGCGGCTGACACATATCGCCAATGAGATCAAAGATACTTTAAACTGCGCAGTACAAATCGCCAAGTGGTTCAATGAGGGCCCTATCATCATTCACTCTGTCGAGCCAGATAGCCCCATCAGTATCATTACTCGTATTGGCTCGCGCATGCCGCTGACGACATCAGCGACAGGTCAGTTGTTTGCCAGTTACCAACCTGATGCCATCATCGAACCATTGGTCATGGCGGAATGGCAGACAAAAGACAAAATGGAGCTAGCCGCACAATGGCAACATTTTACGCAACTACAAACCAAGATTCGTACGCAAGGTTATGCGACGGTCACTGGCGATATGCTAATGGGTATCAACGCCATCACGATCCCCGTTATATTGCCGCAACCAACAAATGCTTTTGCCACATCATCTATTCACCATGACAATAATGATAAGCGCCCGCCAGAAAACCTATCATTAGAATATGCCATTACGATTATCGGAACCACAGAGCAGCTACCAATGAGTAAGCAGCATAATGTGGTTGAGCAAATCCTAGCCATCGCGCAGCGGTATCAAATCGCGTAGGATGCTTGAGTCGTAACCATATTAGTTATAACAGTACCTGCGTAATCATCTGAGTTAAACCGCACAGGTCTTACTGGTTGCTTTGATCTTTTCGTATACAGCATCAGCGTCTAACCCTGTGGCATTTACTTCATCTAGATATTTTTGTGAGCCTTCTATCAACGGTCCTTTCCAGTTGGGATCATTGAGTGGATCAGGAATATCAATCATCACATCGCCTTTTTCTTTAGCAGCCGCCATGGCTTTGTCGTTACTCACATCAAAGACTTTGGAGATATTAGCTGCCAGTGCCGCACCTGAATTATCATCAATGACTTTTTTGAGATCCTCTGGTAGACGATCATATTTGTCTTTGTTCATGCTAATGACAAAAGTGGAGTTATAAAAAGGGATGTTGGTATGAGTATTGATGAGCTCATCCAAACGGAACGCTTGAATGGGTTGCCATGTAAAGCTGAGACCATCAATGACGCCGCGCTGAAGGGCAGTATAGGTGTCGCTTGCAGGCATGCCAACAGGCGCAGCTCCAGTTGCTTCAATGATGTGGCTTGCCACGGCAGATGGCTGTCGAATCCGTAGGCCTTTCATATCAGCAGGTGTACGTATGGGCTTGTCCACCGTATGCAGTGCGCCTTGACCTGTTCCGATAAGGGCAAGCAGATGCGTGTCTTTGTACTCGTCTGCAATGACGCCTTCATCATAAAGCTTATGAAGGATACAGCTTTGCTGCTGGGCGCTATTGGTGATACCGGGAAGCTCGGCAATTTGGGTTAAAGGAAATCGTCCTGCGGTGTAGCCTTGGGCTTGCATACCAATATCAACGATGCCTTTGGCCGTAGCGTCATACGTAGCCCCTGGTTTGCTCAGCGTGGCAGAAGGGTAAATCTCAACCTTGATACGTCCATTTGAGTCGGCTTCGATTTTTTTTGCCCATGGCTCTAGCGCCTCAGTATTTATATTGTCATTGGCTGTCATAAAGTGGGAAAATCTGAGAGTGGTCACGTCGACTGTATCTGTCGAAGCCTTAACTGCCTCATTATTATTGCTACAGCCAGTCACTGCAATGCAAGTAGTTAGCAGTATTCCTAAGTGCGTTTTTGTTTTCATCATAGAATCCTTTCATGATGAGGCGGTAATTATCAAGGGGCAATAGTCATCGCCAACAGGTTAGATTGTCTGAATAAAGTCTCAACATTAAAAAGCTTAAAGCTTACTGTTTTTTTAACAATCTAAGTTAAAGAAAACAGTAAGCGGAACAACGGTTGTGTTTATTCGCCAGCAGGTGCGACCTCTTTTGCTTCGCTAAGCTCGTCACTATGCAAAAACTGAGTATGCGTTGGTGCGCGCTTGGTACGTGACCATTCTTCTAGCATATCGTGTTTGATGGCTTCAGTAATCATAGAAACCTTGTCGTGCGAGGTTGGATCATCATAGGTCAGCTCCAAGCGATGACCGTTTGGATCAAAGAAATAAATAGAATGGAATATACCGTGGTTGGTTACCCCAATCACATCAATGCCCGTCTTTTCTAGATGCTCTTTGGCTCGTAGCAACTCATCACGGTCTTTGACCTTGAGTGCTAGATGCTGCACCCAGTTTGGGGTGTTGGGATCAAAGCCCATTTCTGGTTGATTGGGGACTTCAAAGAATGCCAACACATTGCCATTACCTGCGTCCAAAAAGACATGCATATAGGGATCAAAGGCTTTGGTCGATGGCACATGGTCTTCAGCGAATGCTAGGATAAAGTCCATGTTGAGGTGTTTCTGATACCATTCCACGGTTTCTTTGGCATCTTTGCAGCGATAAGCCACGTGATGAATTTTTTCGATTTTAAAGCTCATATCAAACTCCTTTTGATAAGGCGTTTGGCAAGTCTTTGGTATCTAACAGTGCCATTTACTTGCCTTTACGCCCATTTTACGCTGGTGATGCTAATGCGATTTATTAAAGATTATTTGTCAAAGTTAAACTGAATGGCGGGCAGTACTTTACCGCGTACCTCACCAAAGCCGACACGGATGCCGTCTTTTTCGCTATAGCCTTTCATAATGACGGTATCGCCATCTTCAATGAAGCTGCGAGTCGCGCCACCTGTTAGCGTGACAGGCTTTGTCGCATTCCAAGTAATCTCTAGCATCGAGCCATAAGAGTCTGGCGTTGGGCCTGAAATAGTGCCTGAGCCCATCATGTCGCCAACCTCTACCTTACAGCCAGTGATGGTGTGGTGGGTAAGCTGCTGCGCCATGGACCAGTACATGTATTTAAAATTGGTCTCACAAACCACGGTGGCGCTATCGTTGTCTTCAGGCAGGAGTTCTACTGATAAATTGATATCAAAGCTATTATCGGTTGCTTTTTCGTCGAGATAGGCAAGTGGCTTTGGTTCTTGAGTCGGGCAAGCCGTTTTAAACGGCGCGAGCGCGTCCATGGTCACAATCCAAGGAGAAACTTCAGAGGCAAAGGTTTTGGCATTAAAGGGGCCTAAAGGCACATATTCCCATTTTTGGATGTCACGGGCAGACCAATCGTTGAGCAAGACCATGCCAAAGATGTGATCAAACGCCTCATCTACTGCGATGGGCTGACCAATGTCATTGCCTTTGCCGACCACAAAAGCGGTCTCAAGCTCAAAATCTAGACGCTTACAGGCAGAAAAAATAGGACGGTCATCGGCATTTGGTTTGAGCTGACCCGATGGACGGACAATATCAGTGCCACTCACGACCACGGTGCTGGCGCGTCCATTATAGCCAACCGGCATCTCAGTCCAGTTAGGCAATAGCGCATTACTTGGGTCACGGAACATCGTGCCGACGTTGGTGGCGTGTTCTTTTGAAGAGTAAAAATCGGTGAAACCTGGTACTTGTACCGGCAGGTGCATGGTGACGTCTGCTTGCTGGAACAGCGCCTTTTTCTGTAAATCTTGATTGTCACGTAAGGCATCATTGTCACTAGATAGCAGCATTTGAATGGTTTTGCGCGCTTGTGTCCAGTTGTCTCGACCGGAGTCAATAAAGGCATTTAGCGTTGGTTTATCAAAGTAGGGACCACCATCCAAGCTCAGTAGCCCTGCGGCTTCGATGACAGCGAGATCCAAGACTTGCTCACCAATCGCCACACCAGCACGGCGCTTGCCATCAGCAGTGTTGCTAAAAATGCCATAAGGCAGATTATGAATTGAGAAATCTGAATCGCTTGCGATGTCGATAAATGAGGTGAGGGTTGAGTCAACCGTTGACATAAGATGCTCCTTGCGAAAAATAAATGATAAATTACGTTATAATTAATTGCTTACGAATAATGTAATTTATAGAAAGATAGATTGCAAGGTTTTTTATATAGCGAGCACCTATTGTATGAATACAGCCAATGCTAAATAACCTAGGTAAACATATTATTACGTGCTACTAAGACAAATTTTTCTCGCTTGCTATGCCTGCGCAGACAGAGGCTTCGCAAAATTTATCTTAGTAGCACTTTGCTTTTTTATAGCGTACTGACGGTGGTTTACATGAGTTTTGGACGAAAAAAAGGCTGAGCCATTGCTCAACCTTTTTTCATGACAGTGTTACTTATGATATTTGATGTTATATCAAATCATATGCCTTAATTTGATGGGATCAGTCTTTTAAAACGTCAGCCATGGCATTGGCCACATAGTCGATATTGCTGGTGTTCAAGCCAGCCACGCACATACGTGAATTAGAAATCATATAAATACCGAACTCGCTTTGTAAGCGCTCGACTTGCTCAGGCGTCAAACCTGTAAAGCTAAACATACCATTTTGACGCGTAATATAATCAAAGTTACGATTCGGAACTTTGCTTTCTAACACAGACTTGAGTTTGAGGCGCATGGCTTTGATACGATCACGCATCGCATAAACTTCGCCAACCCACTGGTCATGTAGCGCTTCGTCATTCATGACGATATCGACGACACGTCCGCCATGTGATGGCGGGCTTGAGTAGATACGGCGTACGAAAGCGTTGAGCTGACCAAATACGCGCTCGGCTTCATCCACGGTTGGGCACACAACAGATAAGCCGCCAACACGCTCGCCATAGAGCGATAGGTTTTTAGAGAATGAGTTGCTCACAAACAATGGTAGACCCATATCGACCGCTTTACGAATGGCATAAGCATCGCTGTCCATGTCGTCGCCAAAACCTTGATAGGCGATATCCATGAATGGAATCAAGCTGCGTTCTTGAACCACGTCTAGCACAGTGTCCCATTGCTCACGAGTCAAATCCATACCCGTTGGGTTGTGGCAGCAAGGATGTAATAACACCACATCGTCTTTATTCAAGGTGTTAAAAAAGGCGATCATCTCATCAAACTTGACGCTATTGCTGGCTTTGTCATAGTACGGATATTTACCAACTTCAACATCTGAGCCTTCAAAGATAGCAATATGGTTGGCCCACGTTGGATCGCTGACATAGCACTTGGCATGAGGGAACCATTCATTGATAAACTCTGCGCCGACTTTTAGCGCCCCAGAACCACCAATCGTGGCGATGGTCGCAACCAATCCATCTTGTAAGACTTTTGCGTCTTTGCCAAACAGTAGCTCTTGGCAGCCTTTGCGATGTCCTGGCAAACCTGCCATTGGCAGATACGGACGAGGCGAGATGGGATCTGCGATACGCTGCTCGGCAGTTTTTACACAATCGAGTACCGGCAATACGCCATCTTCATCATAGTAAATACCAATCCCCAAGTTGACCTTGTTTGGATTGCTGTCTTCCAAGAATTTTTCCATGAGCCCTAAAATTGGATCACCAGCGTAGTAGTCGACACGTTCAAACATGTTGCTTCCTTATAAAATGTAAATCGAACCGCCAAAAATCATAGAGCAAATCGACGGCTAACTCAATATGAGATTCAGATATCTTGGATAATTCCCAAAATAATTGCCCAAATGGGTTGGGTTTTTGGCTATTTCAGCGCCAGACGCGTTTTATCAGTCAGTATTTAAATATGCTGTAGATCATCAAAGTGACTAGAAAAGTAGGTTTGTAAAAATATTTTGAACGCGATAGTGGCGGGCGAGAGGGCGCGTGAAGAACGCTGATAGATAAAAAATTGACGCATTTTGATGGGCTGGGTCAGTGGTCTCATCTGTAAACCGTTGGCGCTAACCCAGTCAATGACCTCAGGCATGTAAGGCAAACACAACGTAATACCGAATCCTTGACGCGTCATCTCAAGCGCAGTGGACATAAAATTGACCTTATAACGTGCTTGCTGGATATGACTAGAGATGCGCTCATCTAACTCCGCCGTTACTTGCTCGATAAAGGGGCCTTGTAGGGTAATGAGCGGAATATCCAACAAATCCTGCCACGTGATTTCGGATTTTTGTGCCAAGGCGTGATTATCAGGCGTGACCACGCAAAATGGTAGCTGGTATAACAAATCAGCACTGATATCATCGTCAGCCTTCATAAACTCAAGCTCAGTACCGACGCCCAAGTCTACCTCGATGTCTTGCACATGTCTGAGTAAGTTCTCAGCAGAGCAGTCCAATAACGACACGCTAATCTCCGGATGTTTTTTGGCAAATTGAGCAATCACCGCAGGCATGGAAGACGCTGCAAACTGTGAGACGGCCAGTCGCACTTGCCCTTGAGCAAGGCTGGTTAAGCTGCTGGCTTCATTCTCAAACAATTGCATCTCATTCAAGACACGCCGAGCTTGAGGCAGTAAATGCCGTCCTACTGCGGATAAAGACAGCTGGCGTGTGGTGCGGTCAAACAACACAATACCGAGACTTGATTCTAGTTCTTTGATCAAACCGCTAACGGCAGATTGGGTCAAATGCATTTGGTCGCTGGCACGAGTAAAACTGCCATAGTCAGCGACTTTGATAAACGCGGTCAATTGGCGAAGGCTGATATTCATAAGTAAACCTGATAAATAAATCATAAAAAACAATTAGTCTTATAAATAAAGCTAATCTAATATAAATACAACGTCAACCAAAAAGATTAATGACAAATCGTTTTATCGTGTTTTTACCACCAATTGAAATTAAGGATGATTACAATGGCAGATTTATTTGACAATCCAATGGGGCTACAAGGGTTTGATTTTGTCGAATTCGCCTCACCTCAACCTGAAGCGGTCGCTACTTTGTTTGAACAGCTTGGGTTCAGCCATGTTGCCAACCACAGATCTAAGGACGTGGCTTTATACCGCCAAGGTGACATCAACCTCATTATCAATCGTGAGCCATTAAGCCCGGCCAGCTATTTTGTCGAAGAACATGGTGCAGGCGCTTGTAGCATGGGTTTTCGTGTTCAGGATTCTAAAAAAGCTTACGAGCGTGCCATTGAGATGGGCGCACAGCCAGTAAATGTCCCAACTGGGGTGATGGAACTACGACTGCCAGCCATCAAAGGCATCGGCGGCTCACTTATCTATCTGATTGATCGTTTTAAAGATGGCGAGTCAATCTATGATGTCGACTTTGAGTTTTTACCAAATGTAGATAGAAACCCTGTCGGCTATGGCTTTAAGGTCATCGACCATCTGACTCACAACGTCTACCGTGGCCGTATGGCATATTGGGCAAACTTCTATGAGCGTATTTTTAACTTCCGCGAAATTCGCTATTTTGATATCACGGGTGAATATACAGGGCTGACCAGTAAAGCCATGACCGCCCCTGACGGCAAAATTCGTATTCCACTGAATGAAGAATCTAAGCAAGGCGGTGGACAGATCGAAGAGTATTTGATGCATTTCAATGGCGAAGGCATTCAGCACATTGCATTAGCTAGTGATGACTTACTTGCCAGTATCGATATGCTCAAAGCGGCTGGCATCCCACTCATGACTGCGCCAACGGCTGCCTATTATGAAATGCTTAATGAGCGTTTGCCAAACCATGGCGAAGACGTTGACGCATTACAAACTCGTGGCATCTTATTGGACGGTACGACAGAAGATGGTACGCCGCGTCTATTATTACAGATTTTCTCTGAAACCATCTTGGGTAGCCCAGTGTTCTTTGAATTTATTCAACGTAAAGGCGATTACGCAGAAGGGTTTGGCGAAGGTAACTTTAAAGCCTTGTTTGAGTCAATAGAGCGCGACCAGCTACGTCGCGGTGCTATCGGTCAGCAAGAGACGGAAACACCGTAAAGCTCGCACGCGACCATCGTGAGTACCATAGTAAAAGGTAAGTAAAACAACAAACGGGCAAGGCAAAAGGAGTTTGTCTTGTCCGCATCAGCCTAACCGTCATAAGTACGCCAGCTTGTACGGCAGTGATGATAAGGCCATTGATGCAAAAGCAATATACCCCTTGCAATAAAAGGAATATCGGCATGGAACGCCTCCAACAGACAACTTCTCACACCAAGACTGCCAATGTCGCTGCTAACGGCTCAACCTCAGCACCCCTGAGCACTGGCGGTTTTGGTCAAGAGGATGCCACGAATAAAAAACAACCTTACGTTTCGCATCAACCAGATAGCCACGGTCATATTCAATATGGCGACCATGAAAACGCGATGTGGCAAGCGCTGCTCGAACGTCAAGCCAGTGAGATACCCAACCGCGCCTGTTCAGCCTACATAGAAGGTTTGAAAAAACTCAACCTACCTGCTACGCACATTCCGCAGCTCAGTGACATTGATGAGGTATTGCAAGCCACCACAGGCTGGCAGACGGCGGCTGTGCCTGCGTTAATCAGCTTCGGCAAATTTTTTAAACTGCTCGCCAATAAGTCCTTTCCTGTGGCGACCTTTATCCGTCGATTTGAAGACATGGATTATATCGAAGAGCCTGACATTTTTCATGAAATCGTCGGACATTGCCCGCTGCTGACACATCCTGCATTTGCAACTTTTAATGAAACTTATGGCAAGTTGGGTCTTGAAGCGACTAAAGAAGAAAGATGGTTTTTGGCACGGCTTTATTGGTTCACCATTGAGTTTGGTTTGGTTGGGCGTAGCCGTGAGGATCGCAGAATCTACGGCGGCGGCATTCTCAGCTCGCCGTCTGAGACGATCTACGCGCTTAGCAATCAGTTGCAAAATCATTCGCAAAACCCATCACTGTCCAGCCCAGAGTGCCGAGCCTTTGACTTGTTGGATGTGTTACGTACACCGTATCGTATCGATCAGATTCAGCCGATTTACTATGTTATTGATGATTTGGACACACTCTTTGATATCGTTGACAGTGACATCATGGGCATGGTCAAAAAGGCCATGTCATTGGGACTGTTTGAGCCAAGTTATCAGATAAAAACCCGTTAATGTCTCTCTAAAGACCCTATCAGTACGGTTTTAGGATTAAATGTTTGAATGGTGGTCGCACCACATCAACATGGATATACATCAATTAAAAAGACTCTCTAATATAAAAATACTTTCTAACATAAAAGGATATTATGATGACTGCATTATCACAAGCCAGCTGTGAAGCCTGCCGTATCGGCGCACCGACAGTGGACGCGGCTGAAGCAAACGAGCTATTACAACAAATTCCTGATTGGTCATTGATCGAAGTGGATGGCATCAAACAATTACAGCGGCAGTATAAATTCAAAAATTTTGTCAAAGCAATGGCGTTCGCCAATCAACTTGCAGACATCGCCGAGGCAGAAGGGCATCATCCAGGTATCTTGGTAGAGTGGGGTAAAGCAACTGTGACATGGTGGTCGCATAGCATCAAAGGCTTGCATCACAACGATTTTGTTATGGCGGCTAAGACCGATCGCTTATTGGATTCGTAATCCGATTGGCAATCGCCAAGCAAACTCATTAAACTTGCCCCACTTAAATTCCATATTTAAATTCAACCTAACGCCAGATTGCACTGGCGCTTTAAGGATGTGTGATGCCGCCAAAAATATTAACCCAAATTTCACCGCAACTGGCATTTATGATTTCTGCCATTGTCATTGCCATCATGGGCGTGACCATGATTGGTTTCGGCTGGGTACCACATTTATCATTGATACTCGCTATTTGTTTTTTATTGGCTATCGGTTTGTATAAAGGCTTGAGCTTTGATGATATGCAAATGCAAATGGCATCAGGGGTCATGCGGGGTATTGGTGCGATATATTTATTCTTCTTTATTGGTTTGATGGTCGCCGCCTTGATGATGTCAGGTGCCATTCCAACGCTGATGTATTTTGGTTTTCAGCTGATATCACCTGAGTACTATTATATTTCTGCCTTTGTCTTGACCTCTATTATTGGTATTGCCTTGGGTAGTAGTTTGACGACAGCGGCGACGTTGGGTGTGGCTTTTATTGGTATGAGTAATGCCTTTGACGCCAATGTGGCGATTGCGGCGGGCGCAGTGGTATCGGGCGCATTCTTTGGTGATAAGATGTCGCCTTTATCAGACACTTGTACCATCGCTTCATCGGTTGTGGGCATTGATCTGTTTGAACACATTCGTAATATGATGTATACCACTGTACCTGCGTGGATATTGACAGTTCTCCTTTTTTGGTTTTTCTCAGGACAGACGGCAGGCTCTGATCTTAGCGAAGTGACCATATTGCAAGGCCAACTGATAGAGAGTGGCTTGGTACATTGGTATGCAGTGCTGCCTTTTGTGGTACTGGTTGGGCTGGCTATTTTTCGCGTCAATGCGATCTATACCATCATTTGTACCATCGCAGTCGCTTTAATCATTACTTATTTGCATAGCTCACCAAGCTTTGGTCAGTTGGGTGGGTATTTATTTGCAGGTTATGCGCCTGCTGAGTCATTAGAGCTGGGTGAAGTAGGTGGTATGCTGTCACGCGGCGGTGTACAAAGCATGTTCTTTACGCAAGCGATTGTGATATTGGCATTGAGCCTTGGTGGACTGCTGACGGCACTCGGTATTTTGCCTGCCTTGCTATCTGGTATTAAAGACACTTTGACCACGTCTGGACGCGCCATATTTGCGGCTGCCATGTCGGCTTTGAGTATTAACGTGCTGATCGGCGAGCAATATCTGAGTATCTTGCTGTCTGGTACAGCCTTTCGTCCCACGTTCGAGCGCTTAAATTTGCATCCCAAAAACTTGTCTCGTACGATTGAGGACGCAGGCACGGTTATCAATCCTTTGGTGCCTTGGAGTGTCTGCGGTGTCTTTATCAGTCAAGCGTTAGAAGTGCCTGTGCTTGATTACTTGCCTTATGCGTTTTTCTGTTATCTATCGCTACTGTTGACGATACTATTTGGCTTTACCGGTATTACTATTAGCCGCGTAAAAAGCCATGAGCCAGTCAAAGCAGTGTGAGAGGTTTTTAAACCACTAATGTCTTGATAATAAAAGTGATAAAAAGTAGGGCGCATCTCAAATAAAGGTGCGCCCTAATTTTTTTGAATGCCTTTTTTAAGGGCTTTTATTTAAACGCCTTCTAGCATGACAGTGTCTTTATTTAACGTTACTTGATAGGCAGCTAATGTCACGTCCACATCATCTAAGCACTGTCCTGTGGCGAGATTAAAACGCTGCTTATAAATTGGCGAGGCGACATAAAGCACTTCTTCATCCATACCAGCCTCATTGACAATCGTCGTGCCGCCAATCAAACCGCGAGACAGTACATTGGCTTGGCTAAAGGGGTCATAATTATCAATGGCGAAAAGGTCGTTTTTTTTGGTGCGAAAAATCGCAATTTGCTTGCCGTCTATCAATGCGCACACGCCGGTTTCAGGGAGAATGTCGTTAAGAGGGCAAATGGTGTGCTGTTTCATAGCGTGTTATCCTTAAAAGTTATAGCGATAAGCGACGATGGTGTGCTTTGCTAAAAAACAAAGCACATGCAAAGTTATAAAGTCATTAGGCCAACTCAACCACTCTAATGGCGGACTTCTCAGAATCAGTGGCAGGGCGAATTTGCTCGCGTTCGGTCACAAACACGACGTTGTCATCGCCTTGCTCACTATTCACAAAATGACGGAAACGTTTGAGCTTTTCGGTGTCATTGATCGTCTCAGCCCATTCGCAGACATAATTTTGGATAAGAAGTTCCATTTGTGCTTCGAGTTCATCTACGATGCCTAAGCTGTCTTCAATGATGACTGCTTGTAAGTACTCAAGCCCACCTTCTAGACTTTCGCGCCATTTTGAGGTGCGCTGGAGCTTGTCGGCTGTTTTGATATAAAACATAATGATACGGTCGATATATCTGACCAATGTTTCGGTATCGATACCAGTGGCAAACAGCTCTGCATGGCGCGGGGTAATACCGCCATTACCACCGATAAATAAGTTCCAGCCGTTTTCAGTCGCAATCATGCCAAAGTCTTTACTTTGCGCTTCGGCACATTCTCTCATGCAGCCTGAAACACCCATTTTGATTTTGTGCGGTGAGCGCACGCCCTTGTAGCGATCCTCCAACCTCAAGGCCAGACCCATACTGTCGTCGACCCCATATCGGCACCAGTCATTACCCACACAAGACTTGACCGTACGTAGCGATTTGCCATACGCATGACCAGTCTCAAATCCTGCCTCTACTAACTGTGTCCAAATATCTGGCAGCTGTTCCATACGAGCACCAAATAAATCCACACGCTGTCCGCCCGTGATTTTGGTGTAGAGATTGAACTCTTTTGCGACTTGCCCCAGCACGATGAGTTTGTCGGCTGTAATCTCGCCACCCGGTACGCGCGGCACGACTGAGTAGGTGCCGTCTTTTTGGATGTTGCCCAAATAGTAATCGTTGCTGTCCTGTAGCGGTGTCAGCTCAGGTTTGAGCACATAGTCATTCCAGCACGATGCCAAGATAGAGGCGACAGTCGGTTTACAAATCTCACAACCATGACCGTGACCATGCTCGGTTAGCAGCTCATCGAATGTCTTGATGCCGTGTACGCGAATCAGGCTGTACAATTCCTGACGAGAATATGTAAAGTGCTCGCATAAGTCGTTTTTGATTTCAAAGCCAAGCGTTTTTAGCTGATAGCTCACGGTGTCTTTTACCATGGGTGCACAACCACCGCAGCCCGTACCTGCTTTCGTCACCGCTTTTACATCTGCTATTGAGTACGCACCGTTTTCGACCGCTGAGCAAATTGAGCCCTTTGTCACGTTGTAACAAGAGCAAATCATGGCATTATCGGGCAAATTGTCGATGCCCATCATGGGTTTTTCGACGTTGGGTAGGATCAAGCTTTCAGGATGGGCTGGCAGGTCAATGTCGTTTAAGTAGAGTTGCAATAAATTGTTATAATCTTCGGTATCACCAACCAACACCGCACCAAGCAAGCGTTTATTATCAGCAGTAGTAACCAGCTTTTTATAAATGCCTTCAGCGGGGTTTTGATACAGATAGCTCAGGCCGCCTTCAGTCGTGCCATGAGCATCACCAATACTGCCGACATCGACACCCATCAGTTTTAACTTGGTGCTCATATCAGCGCCTGTAAAGATTTGCTCATTATGGCCTGCAATCTGCGCGGCACAAATACTGGCCATGCTATAACCGGGTGCCACAAGGCCAAATATCTGATTGTCCCATACCGCGCATTCGCCAATGGCATAGACATGATCGGCATTGGTGCGACAGTGCTCATCGATCCAAATGCCACCACGCGCACCCATGACAATACCGCACTCAGGATTATTTTTGATGATGGCATCCTGTGGTCGAATGCCTGCACTAAACACAATCATATCGGTGTCCAGCGTGGTGCCATCGGCAAACTGCATGGTGAGATAACGGGCGTCATCGTCTGTATCATCAGCGTCGGAGGCGCTATCTGTATGAGAAATAATCTCTTGGGTGTTCTTACCTGTTAGGACTGTGACGCCCAGCGCCTCGATTTTGCGCTTTAGAATCTCACCACCCGAGGCATCAAGCTGCACGCCCATTAGTTGCGAGGCAAACTCGACCACATAAGTCTCCAGCCCTAGCGTAACCAATGCTTTTGCTGCTTCTAGCCCCAGCAGACCACCACCGACCACCACGCCTTTTTTGACTTTAGGCAGTTCAGCAATCGCTAAAATATCATCCAAATCTGCAATCGTACGATACACATGACAGTGTGGATGCTCGCGCCCTGCAATGGGAGGCACAAAAGGATAAGAACCCGTTGCCAGTACCAGCTCACTGTACTCAATCTGCTCGCCACTTGCTGTGGTAATAGATTGATTGGCGGAATCAATAGTCACAATCTGCTGGTTTAGATGCAGCTGTATCTGCGATGACTCATAAGTACTCAGATCCACTAAGTTCAGCTTGCTAGCGTCTTTATGTTCAAAATAACTGGATAAATACACGCGGTCATAAGCAGGGCGGTCTTCTTCTGCAAAGACATGAATCTCAAATTGTTCATGCAAGCCTTGCTCGATGGCTCTTTCAACAAAATGGTGACCGACCATGCCATTACCAATGACAATCAAATTGCCCTTATTTTTTATGACTGCGTTTTTTTCAATCGTGCCGTTTTTGCCCATTGTAGTGCTGCTCATGCGTCTGTCCTCTATATCGCTGATAAATGACATTTAGATGCCTACTGATACAGAGCATTCAATAATTGTGCCAAGCAGTTTTATATTGGTGTGTTTTTGAAGAGTGTGCTTACAAGCGTTGGCTGACATATAAGCGTGAACCATAAGCGTCTTAGTGGTTTTCAAAGATTCAGCCGAAACAAAAGGGACGTAGGTATCACTGTTTAGACTCATAATAGGGAGGTGAATTTTTTGTCCTGTTTGAAGAGTCAGTCATCAGGCTATTGCACCAAAATAGACAAATTAATGCACCAATTTAGACTTAACTGCCACTTATTAAATAAATGACGATGTTTGCTTTTATAAGCAGTTAGTCATCAATATCTAAACATTCATCCAACGTTGTTACTACTGCTCACACCTTGATAAAAAGGCGTTGTAGCACTGATTGAGTACCCAAACTCATTTTTTGGAGGCAGCTTCACAACGTAACTGGCATAGCCATTGCACCGCCTCAAATGTCTCATAAAGTATTTTATGAGCAATTGACGCTTTGTAATAACCGAGAACTTCACCATTTAAGGAAGCTGCCGCCTATGTCATCGCCATCATCGAACTCTGTTGCTACTACTAAAGATAAGCTGAACGTGTTGTCTTTCTCAGGTAAAAACAAAATCCTTCACTTAGGTTGGATGGCGTTTTTTCTGACTTTTTTTGTATGGTTTAACCATGCACCATTTTTGTCCGCGATTGGTGAGACGTTAAATCTCACAACCGACCAAGTCAAAACACTACTGATACTAAACGTGGCATTGACGATTCCAGCCCGTGTCATTATTGGCATGTTGACAGATCGTTTTGGTCCGCGTGTTGTCTATACAGCGATTTTGGCTATCGGTGCCATACCCTGTTTTACCTTTGCGTTCGCGCAAGATTACAACACCTTGGCACTGTCTCGTTTCTTATTGGGCTTTGTTGGTGCAGGTTTTGTGGTGGGTATTCGTTTGATGAGTGACTGGTTCCCGCCCAATGAGCTTGGCACGGCTGAAGGAATTTATGGCGGTTGGGGCAACTTTGGCTCAGCCGCAGCGGCGCTACTATTACCAACGGTGGCAATCGTGGCAGCTGCGATTGTGGGCGGCGATGAAGGCTGGCGTTATGCCACGGCCATGTCAGGTGTGGTGATGGCGCTTTATAGTGTGGTTTTTTATAAAATGGCACGCAACACCCCTAAAGGCGCGACCTACTTTAAGCCCAAAAAATCAGGTGCGATGATGGTGACTTCCGCTGGTGATTTTTGGCTGATGATGGCTTTTAAGTTGCCGATGTATTTGGCCTTGGCACTATTGGCGTGGAAGCTATCGCCTGCTGGTGTCAGTTTGCTTAGCCAGTCTAGCGTTACACTCATTTATATTGGCCTTGCGGTACTGTATGTCTATGAGTTCATCAGCAGTTACCGCTTTAATAAAGAGGTTTTTACCACGCCGGTACCAGAGGTGCATCGTTATGATTTTAAGCAAGTTGGTATTCTCAATATCTTGTACTTTGCGACTTTTGGCTCAGAGCTGGCGGTTGTCTCCATGTTGCCTTTATTTTATCAAGAAACCTTCAATCTATCGGTTGTGATGGCAGGTGTGCTGGCATCAAGTTATGCCTTTATGAACCTGATGTCGCGCCCAGGTGGTGGTTGGCTCAGTGATAAATTCGGTCGCAAGATTACCTTGTTGATTTTGACCGCAGGGTTGGCGGTTGGGTATCTGTTGATGGGCATTTTGGACTCAACGTGGCCACTGGCGCTTGCACTATTAATTACCATGTTTTGCTCGTTTTTTGTGCAGGCAGGCGAAGGCGCTGTGTTTGCGGTGATTCCATTGATTAAGCGTAGTATGACAGGGCAGTTCGCTGGCATGACGGGCGCGTACGGCAACGTAGGCTCTGTAGTGTATCTCACGATTCTCAGTTTGGTGTCTTATCAGGTGTTTTTCTTTGTGATTGCTGCAACGGCTGTGGTTGGGTTTTTTGCGCTATTTTTACTCAAAGAACCGGAAGGGGTCATCATTGAAGAGATGCCCGATGGGACGTTTGCCGAGATCCAAGTCAGTCACAGCTAAGTCAGTCACAGCTAAGTCAGTTATAGCTAAGACAAGAAAAATAAATAGGAATGACATTGAATACGATGCTAAAAGCCAAGCGAAACGCCAATCAAAAAAGTCATCAACACCGTGCTCACATAAGCGCGAAGCAGGCAACTACGGAGGCAAGTGCTGCTATGAGTACGGGTGGTGAGCTCAGTCATCCTAGAGAAGATATGGCCTTGTGGTGGCTGGATTTTTTTACCACAAAAGGTCGTAAAGCCGAAAACCAAGACAGTTTGCTGATCACCACTTGTCTGTTGCCTCGTTTGTCGCCGCTGGCATTGAGTGAGCAAAGTCTATCCACGCAACCGACGATGTTGCCATCTTCATTGTCGAAAGCGCCACTCTTGGTAATCATGGCAGATGGGGTCAGTGCTTGCCAGTTTCCAAAGCAGGCAAGCCAGCTGGTCGTCAATACGGTGGCAGAAAAAATCACATTAGCGTTATCAAAGCTGGCGTCTGTATCGCCTGAGAGACAGCACTCAGCGCAAACGATGTCAGTAGATTTTGATGATGATCAATTGGCTGGCATCATCAAAATGGCGGTGAACAAAGCCAATGATATGCTGTATTTTCCGCAAACCTACCAGCGAGTACCGCCGTTATTATCGACGTTATCAGGATTGTTGTGTATTGGCGATCGTATTCATTTGTTCCATACAGGCGACTCACGTATTTATCGAATTGGACCAGACAGTCTGACGGTTTTGAGTGACGACCACCGGATTCATCGTGGTCAAGACAAAGGCGCGCTGTCGGCTGCTATTGGCGCAGATGGACAGCTGGACTTGCAACAATCGGTATTTACACTGCATCAAAACGAGTGCTTGGCCATCATGACTGATGGTGTTTATGAGCATATCGACGAGGTCGAGTTGGCGTTTGAGCTGTGTACAGCGGCGACACAGATGGGTCAGACGTTATCTAAGACATCTAGTTCACCAGCGGATTTTTGTGTCAGTCAGACGGTTTGCGAGCAGGCTTTTGCAGAGGGCAGTCATGATAATTTGAGTATGATTATGCTGAGTATGAACGCGATGCCGACCTTGTCTAAATGCATAAAAAACCGTGCTGACATAGATAACCATATAGAAAAATTGGATACACCTATAAATCCTGATGCCGTGATTCATGACAGTCATCACTATCAGCTGCCGCCAGTGTTAGATATAGGAGACAGCATTGATGGTTTTACCGTCATGAGTATCATTGCACGTACGGCTCGCAGTCAGGTCTATTGGGTAAAAGATGAGAGTGATCATGACTTTGTACTAAAGTCGCCTAGTCTCGACACGATCGAAGACGGGCATTATTTACGTGATTTTTTACAAGAGCGCAAAATTGGTCTGAGTCTGTCAAAACACCGCCGAGCTGGCGAGTCTGCTTACAATCAATCCGATCCAAATCACTTGCCAATAACGGAGTCAAACAAGGCCAACGCTCACGTAATCGGATCTGGGCTAAATGTATCAGGGCTGCTGCGTTATTATCCCGTGCCTGCCAGTACCACCTATTTGTATCACTTAACTGAGTATATAGAAGGTGAGAGTTTACGAGATTTTATCAATAGTCATGCGCCATGCGATGTCTGGCAGACCTATGACTTACTTACCAAAATCGGCATGGCTGCCCGAGTGATGCACCGCAACTATCTGTTGCATCAAGACATCAAGCCTGAAAATGTTCTGCTGACCAAATCAGGTGCCATAAAATTGATCGACTTTGGTTCTGCAAGCTCGTCAATCTTAAAAGACAGTACGCGACCACCCAATGGCGATCTGCACTATGCTGCACCAGAGTATTACACCAATGCACCAAAAGGGGTTCATTCTGATTTATTCTCAATCGCGGTGATAGGTTATGAGCTATTGACAGGGCAGCTGCCATTTGGTTCACAAGAATTAATGAACCCGCAGCAAGCTTTGGTCATGCCAACAAAGCCGCTTCGACAACACAATGTCCCAGCCACGAGCCAACAAGCGCTGATACGAGCGCTGCATCCCAATACTAAGGTGCGTTATCAAGCGATTGGTGAGTTTCTACAAGACTTCAATCCAGACAATAGCACGCGCAGCCGTGATTCTGAGCCGCTCATCAAAAGCAATCCTTTGTTGGTATGGCATGGCATTTGCTTCGTACAGACTGTCATCATCGTTTTATTGTTGTGGGCGTATTTGTCGTAGCGTGCCTATTTTCAATGACATACCACCCCCCGTTTACTGCTGCGTTATGCTGCTAAGGAACTTCGCTTTATGTTGCTCCATACATCAAAAACTGCCGCCAATCTTGTTGCTGATACACGTGGTATGAGTCAATCGGATACTCATCAATCCAGCGCTTATAAACCCAGTACGCATAAGATTGATACGGATAGCGCCAATAGTACGCAAGGTTATAAAAACAAACAGGGTCATGATAAAAATAACAGAGCAGGTGTCATCATCATTGGTGCGGGCATGGCAGGCAGTCGATTTGCCATTGAGCTTGCGAGAGCGCAGCAGCACAGCATACAACAAAAAAATACTCACTTAAGCGGCATGCAGGTGACAGACGCTGATGTGCCATTGCCCATTACGCTGATTAGCAAAGAGCCGCAGGTGGGTTACAACCGAATCATGTTGTCGCCTGTCTTGTCAGGAGAGACGGCATTTGAGGACACTTATTTGTATGACAAAGCGGATTATGAGGCACTCGGCATTACGGTACTGGCTGGTTTGAGCGTGGATACCATCAACACAGAGCAGCAGTATATTAAGCTCGATGATGGGCAAGTCCGCCATTATGCCAAATTGGTCATTGCGACTGGATCCACTGCCAGAATCCTCCCATTTCCCAATCATACGGCAAAAGGCGTCCATGTGTTTCGAGATGTGGCCGACGTCACCGCATTGACCAACTATGCGCATCAAAACAAAACAGGGCTGGTGATCGGGGGTGGCGTACTAGGCTTGGAAGCTGCTTGTGCAATGGCTGTGCAAGGTGCGAGCATGACCGTCGTGCATACAGGTGATTATGTGCTCAATCGACAGCTGGACTTGCCTGCTGCTCAGCTTTTACAAGACGAGCTGGGTCGTCGCGGTGTGAGCCTAGAGCTGTCTACCCATACAGAAGCCATTGCCATCAATGATAAGGATGAGGTGTGCGGTTTGGTTTTAAAGGATGGCCGTACCTTGCCAGCGGATTTTATCGTTATGGCAGTCGGTGTCATGCCCAATACGTCTTTAGCTAAAGCCAGCGGACTGAATGTGGGTCACGGTATTGTGGTGGACGATTGTATGCACACTAGCTGTCCTCATGTGTATGCGATTGGCGAATGTGTCGAGCTGGATGGGGAGTTGTTTGGGATGGTTGCGCCTGTCAATCAGCAAGTCGATACGCTCGTTACGGTATTAAAAGAAGCGGTGATATCAAGTGCTACTACAGCAGGCGATACCAAATTCTTACAAGCGCACTGGCAACCTTTTATCAGCAAACCCTTATCATTAAAATTAAAAATATCTGGCGTGGCAGTATTTTCGGCCGGTCAAATCGCCTTTAGCGACACGGAGGCTGAGAGCATTGAAATGCTCGTGTATCATCAGCCTACCTTAAACCATTATCACTGCCTTTATTTAAAGGACAATAAAGTCATCGGCGCCGTACTCTATGGTGATGTCCATGATGGCAGCTTTTATAGCCAACTCATCACTGACAGTGTCGATATATCGCTTATCAAAGACGACTTAATATTTGGCAGTGCTTATTGTGATTTAGACGCACAGGCCATGAGTGATACCACCACTGATCGCTTAAGCGATGAGGTAGAGGTGACTGAATTAATGGAGGAGGCGTCATGACTCAAACGATTGCCACTCATACCATAAGCGCTGACAAAGATGTGAACCAATTACCATTACTAGACACGGCGAATGGCGCAACCAAAACCATTCGCACCACTTGCCCTTATTGCGGAGTCGGCTGCGGCGTGCTTGCTCAGATTGATGAGGTAGGCGCAATCAGCGTCAAAGGAGATCCTAAGCATCCTGCCAACTTCGGCAAATTGTGCTCAAAAGGTAGCGCCCTTGCGCAAACGCTAGGCACTGAGCGCCGATTGACGCAGCCTTATTATCAAAACAAGTCAGCATCCATGTGGCAGCATCATAGGATGCCGCCAGAGATATCCGCAGACGCTACTGCGATAAAATTGCCTGATACGCAGCCGCTGATTGAGCATACCGATTGGAACACGATATTGGGTGATATTGCTGAGCGTTTGAGTGACACCATCGCAAAATACGGGCGAGACAGTATTATGTTTTATGTCTCAGGCCAGCTATTGACGGAGGATTATTACGTTGCCAATAAATTTATCAAAGGTTTTATTGGTAATAATAATATTGATTCCAATTCTCGGCTATGTATGTCATCAGCGGTAGCAGGGCATAAGCGTGCGTTTGGTGCCGATCTGGTACCGGGTAATTACGAGGATTTGGAAGCCTGTGAGCTATTGGTATTGGTTGGCTCAAACATGGCATGGTGTCATCCCATTCTATTTGGGCGTTTTTTGGCTGCCAAAAAATTGAATCCAAACAAAAAACTGGTGGTGATTGACCCGCGCCGTACCGACTCTTGTGAGTTTGCCGATTTGCATTTGCCCATTGCGGCTGGCACTGATACGCATTTATATAATGGCTTGTTGCATTACCTAGAACAACAAGGCTGCCAAGATAAGACATATACCAGTCAAAGCACGGGCGCTGAGGAGGCTTTGACTGCGGCCAGAGAGTGGACAATCGACAAGGTGGCAAGTGCTTGCCAAGTATCAAGCGCTCGCATTCGTCAGTTTTATGAGTTGGTCGCTGCCAATGACAAAACAGTGACAGCGTTTAGCATGGGGGTGAATCAATCCAAAAGTGGTACGGACAAGGTCAATGCCATTATCAATACCCACTTATTGACAGGTCGTGTGGGTAAAATAGGGGCAAGTCCATTTTCATTGACCGGTCAGCCCAATGCGATGGGCGGGCGAGAAGTGGGTGCGCTGGCCAATTTGTTGGCAGCGCACTTGGACTTAGACAACATCGATCATCGTCAGCTGGTGGTGGATTTTTGGGCATCACCGCAGTCGATTGCCGCAAATGTCGGCATCAAGGCTTGCGAGGCTGCAGACGCAATATTGGATGGACGCATTAAAGCCATTTGGATTATGGCCACCAATCCTGTCGTGAGCTTGCCAGAAGCAAATAGGTTTCGCCAAGCACTGGCAAAATGCGATTTAGTGATTGTGTCTGACTGCTCTGTGGACAGTGACACGGTAAAATGTGCTGATATGGTGCTCCCTGCACAAGGTTGGGGCGAAAAATCAGGAACAGTGACCAATTCTGAGCGACGTATCTCGCGCCAGCGCGCTTTGGTGCCTGCAACCGGAGTGGCAAAGCCTGATTGGTGGATATTGTCGCAGGTCGCCAAACGTATGGGATTTTCAGGGTTTGATTATCGGCATCCTAGCGAGATATTCAATGAGCATGTGGCTTTGACGGCCTATGGTAATGATAAGAATCAAACCCTATCCACCAAAAACCAGCCTCGTTATCTCAATCTCGCTAAAGACTTGTCTGTTTTTATGGCAGAGGTTGAGAATGGCGGGCAGGCGACTCACTGTAGGCACATGCCAGCTGCACTTAGCAATGAAGATTATGACGCAATGCCCCCATTTCAGTGGGGCGGCACGCGTATACCCATGATTGATACCAAGCGTGCATGGTCAGCTAAGCCAGCAAATGATGCTGCTAGCGCCACTATGTCTTGTACGAAGGCACAGCTCATCGCCATTGTGCCTGCTGCTGATGCCAGTGTGCCCAATCGGCACCGACAAAAGCAAAGGAACAAACGTCAAGATAGAGATACATCGTTCAGGCAGAGTGCGCCAAGCCTTGATTTGCGTCTCATTACTGGTAGGTTGCGCGATCAATGGCACACGATGACTCGTACGGGGCTAGCATCGCAGCTGAATCAGCATCAATCGGTGCCCATGTTGACCATACACCCTGATGATGCCAGCCAACTTGGTTTGATGAGCGATGATTTTGTACAACTCCAGCGTCAAGATGAAGCAGGCATGTCAGCTGATGAAGGGGCCAGTCCTGTGCTGGTACAAGTGGCGATCAGCGATGCGATGCGAGTGGGTGATGCCTTTATGCCCATGCATTGGAGCAACGCGTTTGCTACCTTTGCTCGTGTGGGCTCACTTATTCCAACGATTGTCGATCCACACTCAGGACAGCCTGAGCTTAAAAACTCCGCAATTAGTATCAGCGCAGTGCCAATGCACATATTTGGCAAGATTTTGGTGCATCCGGATTGGCAAGACGCTGTTATAGGGCAATTGCGTAAGATTTTGGATGATTTTGAGGCAAAAACGCTGCAAAAGACAGGGCTTAAAAAAAACCAAGACATAGTAAATAAGTCTGATTCAGAAAGCCGCTGTACCGTGATTACTTGGAATCTCAGTCGTCAAGCAAACAGCGTATTGATCAATTTTGCTTGCCCAAGCATTGATGTGAGTCAGATACTGAGTGCCCCTAACTTTTGGCAGCAAATGGCAGAATCATTACAGTCTTCCAAACCATTGCTATCACAGCCGCATACCATCAATACAGCGCATATCATCAATAAAAAGCAAGATCAATTGCGCCTAATCATGACCCAATCGCTTCATGATCTGACAGCGGTAGACCAGATTGAGACAAGCCATCAGAAATCTCATGAGCTGCTCATCATGGCGGTTTATCTTGCACCAATGCTCAAATACTTACCCAGCATACATTGGCTTGACAGATGCTTTGCCGATGCCAGCCAAATCCCTGTCAATCAACGTTATAAATGGCTATTGGCTGGACGTCCTGCCAGTGGCTATGTCGATCCTGGAACGCTGGTTTGTTCGTGCATGTCAGTTGGCAAAAATACCATTATTGAAACGATTACGCAGCAAGGCTGTATCAGTGCGGCCGCTGTTGGGAAGCAGTGCCGAGCAGGTACCAATTGTGGCTCTTGTGTGGGTCAGATTAATGAGTTGATTGCAGAGTATGCGCAATTGGCACAGGCTTAATAAAGCAGATGGCATGTCGCTTGCAGTGTCTTATATGCGATTCAAACTTATGCGATTCAAACTTATGCGATTCAAACTTATGCGATTCAAACTTATGCGATTCAAACTGACTGAGTGGAAATCGCTGTTTACCGAGCTACTTTATTGTTATCACGTTATCTGAATCAAGCTACTTTTATCACATGATCTTTATCACTTTGTTTTAGCGTATCCATACTGTCCTCAGGAGCGACCATCATGACCCATTTACCTGACTTTACTCACATCAGTGCAGCTTATGACTCGACTGGTCAAAATAATGTAGAGAACAGATTAGAAAATACTCACTTGACTCATGACAAGGGTGTGGTGTATCTGGTGGGTGCAGGATCTGGCGATCCTGAGTTATTGACCCTCAAAGCGTTGAGAGTGATGCAGCGTGCCGATGTGGTGCTTTATGACAGTCTGGTCTCTGAAGATATTTTGGATATGTGTGCGGTGACAGCCGAAAAAATATTCGTCGGTAAGCGCCGTGCCAATCATGCGCTACCACAAGAGGGTATCAACGAGCTTTTGGTCAAACATGCGCTTGCCAATAAAACCGTGGTCAGATTAAAAGGCGGTGATCCTTTTATTTTTGGGCGGGGCGGTGAAGAGATTCAAGAGGTGGTGCGTCATGGTATCTGCTTTGAATCCATTCCGGGTATCACGGCTGCCAGTGCGGCAGCCAATCGCGCGGGTATTCCGCTGACCCATCGCGATCATGCTCAATTGGTGCAGTTTGTCACGGCCTGCAAAAAACTGGGCGCACCCAACGACGACTATAGTGAATTACTCGATAGCACTCAGACGGTGGTGTTTTATATGGGGCTGCATCGTTTGGCTGAGATGACCAGAGGACTAATGGCGGCAGGTCGAGACAGGGAGACCCCATTTGCCATCATCAGTCACGCAAGCCTACCCACGCAGCAAGTGCTCATTGGCACATTAGAGGATATTGCTGAGCAGCAAGCATCTGCCAATCTGCCCACACCAGCATTGCTGATCATGGGCGAGGTGGTCAATTTGCATCAAGAGTTTGCCCAATATAACCTTGCCGCACTTAATCAAACTTTGGAGGTCAGCTGTGTATAAGAAGGTGGCAAGATATTTTCACACGCATGTTTATACCACCAGACTTTGATAATCAGTCATCAATCATGACGCCAATAGACCTTAATGACTGAATCGGTGCGCTCTAACCCTAACCTTTGCTGGATAAGTCCTCGAAGTGCTTTGGCTGTGCCAGCCTCCATTGCCCCCCAAACCTTTTCAATCTGCAATGGATGCGTGGTCAAATATTTGCCCAGTATATCGTCAATCAAAATAGCCAACGTTTTACCTGAATTAACTTTCCCTGTTATGACAGGCATCAGCGTAAATTGGATGTCTGTCTGGCTCGTCATCATTTTTATCTCATCAAAGTACGCTTGATCAGCGGCATCTTGAGTGACACAAATAACCAAAGGCGGTATGGGGTTTTCCCAAAGCTCTAACAATCGGGCAACGGTAGGCATTGAGGTTTCATCAGCGATCAGCAAGGCCTGACCGTCTTGTAAGTGAGCCGTTTTTTCAGGAAACTCGCGCTTACTCAAGACCGTATCGCCCGCTTGTAACGAGCGTGCCCAGTCACCGCCTGGCGTATTACCATGCAAAAATACATCGACCCATGCGCGTACGCCATCCGAAGCTTGCCACGCTTTTCGCAAAGTGTAATAGCAATGAGCGCGTGTCAGAGTGGTGTTATCGCTTTTTGCGCTGGTGAAGTTATGAGCCAAATCAAACAAATAAGCATAGCCTGCTTCATCAACGGGAATAGCATTGTTGGAAGAAGTATCTATAGTAGGCCCTATTAACTCAAGGCGAAGCATGTTTTGACTGACCTTATAGCTGTCTTGTACGACAAAAGTCTGAGTGGTCAGCTTGATGGTTTTTTTGCCAAGCTTTTTATCCGCTTTTTGTTTGAGCAAAATATATTGCGTATTTAAGTCGCTGAACTGAGTGATGGGTGCTGTAAAGGGAATAAAAAACGTCTGGTCAGAGCTCTGAGTGGACGTTTTTTTTGCGTCTGTCGGTTGTATTTGTAAAACGATGACCTCGGCATAGATATCAACCAGTTGTACAGTTGACTCGCCTATATCTTCTGAAGACAAAGTAGTAAAAGCCGTCAAAAATCCAATTAACTCATCATAATGTTCCTCATTGATATGAGTGATGGCACTAGCAATCTCAGGAAATTTCAAGGGTGTATATAGGTTTGTTTGGTCGTAGCCAGCATGATTAAGAGAAGATAAGGAATGGGTCATAGGGATACTCACGAACAATAGTAAATGAAAAAAGAAAGTATATTGGTTAATGATAATTGTTTTTATTATCATTTACGAGTAAAATCACTTTTTATTGACTTTCCAATATGACCATAACGACTTTAATCGATAATGAGTATCTATATGCTACGTGTAAACCAACTAACCATCAGCCGACAAGGCAATACTTTGCTAGACAACATAAGTTGTGAATTAAGTAGCAATGAATTGATTGCCTTAGTTGGACACAATGGTTCAGGCAAATCCACATTGATTAAAGCGTTGGCAGGCGAGATGAGGGTCAATGGAGGCAGTATTAGCCTAGACGAGCGCCATATCGCTGATTACAGTAATAAGGAGCTCGCTCAGCAAATGGCTTATCTGCCTCAGCAATTGCCAGATGCAGCTGGATTTACAGTACGTGAGCTGGTCATGCTCGGACGCTATCCGCATCAAAAATGGTTGCAAAAACCCAGTCAGATTGATAAAGACAAGGTCGAACAAGCGATGCGTACCACTCAGGTAGAGGCGTTTGCTGAGCGTACGACGACCACACTGTCAGGTGGCGAGCGCGCGCGAGTTTGGCTTGCGATGTGTTTGGCACAAGACACGCGATATCTGTTGCTCGATGAGCCATTAGCGGCGCTTGATATGCATTATCAGCTCGAAGTGATTCAGCTCATTCGTCGCTTGGTCGATGAGCAAGGCTTGAGTGTGATTATTATCGTGCATGACATCAATTTGGCAGCGCAATATGCTGATCGTGTTATTGCCCTAAAAAATGGTCGTATTTGTCACAATGGCACTATCAAAAGCACCATGCAGCCGGACATACTGCGCAGTATCTTCAATGTGGACATGCAACTGCTGAGCCACCCTATCACAGGACATCCTGTTGCCGTCGCGTAATATCTGAGTCCGCTTCATTTATCCCTTTCATATTTGCCTAAAAAGATAGACTGTTATGTTCTCTGTCCTGACCAACGTTAAATCCTCTAGATCCATCATAAAACCTTTAATCATAAAACGGCTCAGCTCAGCTGGCACTAAAGCAATCTCGCTCCCTATATCTATTGCCTTACTATTGACATTAGCGATTGCGCTTACTGCCTGTCAGCAACCAACGATGGTACAAAAAGATGCCCAAACAGACAAGCCTGAGAACGTTAAAATCAATATTGCTTCTCCCGATTGGGGCAATGCAGCAACGTTGACCGCCATGGGTTATCCACCAATTGCGACAGGCGATGTCAGAGTGTGGGATAGATGGGTTGGCACACCAGAACTGCCAACCTCAACAGTCGATGTTGGTATCCGTTATCAGCCTAATGCTGAACTGATTGCTCAGTTACCCGTCGATATGGTAGTGGATAACTTTTTTTATGAGCATGCTCGCAATCTTTATGGTGACGTTCCAGCCGAGGCGGTGATGTTTGCTGCCAAAGGGAAGAGTGCGACTTGGGCGGATTATGCCGAGCCAACTCGGCAGCTGGGTAAACTGATTGAGGAGCCTAAGCTTGCGGAAGATTATATTGCCAAAAGCCAAAGCGATATAAGCATCGCTGGTGCGCGACTCCAACAGCGTTATCCAAAAGTCAAAAAGTTTGCGGTGGTACAGTTCTCTGATGCCAACAACATGCGCATGTATGTCGCCAATAGCCTATTTCAACCAGCACTCACGCAGATGAAAAAAGAGCTTATGGTGCTAGGTGAAGGCAATTCATGGGGGTTTGTTCCCATACGGATGGGAGATTTGGCACAGTTAGACGAAGACGTTTGTTTGTTGATCATAGACCCCTTAAGTCCCATCACAAAAGCCGAGATTAAGGACAGTTTGATTTGGCAGCGTTTAGGTTATGGCAATAATCGCTGTGTGGGTGAGTTACCGCCTGTATGGATTTATGGGGGGATGTCATCGTTAGTAAGTTTGGCAAATAACTTGTCGGAAGTTGAATTAAAAGGCGGGGACGCATCATGACCGTCAATACTACCAATCATCCGCACCGTACTACTGGTCATCATAATGCTGATTACACCAATACTGATAATACTATAAGTAATACCAATTCTATGACATCACTTCCTACTTCTCAGCCAGTACAGTCATCAGCGGCTTTATCTACCACACTGTCTAAAACACACTCTAACAAACGTTCAAATCAGCGTGGGCAACCTAATAGCCCACCACCGAATCTACCACGACAAAAAAACGTTCTGGCGTCTAATGCTTCTTGGCGATTTTGGCTCATGCTCATTATGCTGATAAGTTTGTGTGTATGGAGTGGTTGGGCATTGATTGCTCAGGAGTGGACGCGTCCTATAAGCGAGTTGTTTCTTCCAAGCTCGCAGTTGGATATCGCCAGTATGGCAACGCAGCTACATATAGTGGCGACCAGTATTGTGGCGCTATTGGCAGGCGGGTTACTTGGTGTGGTTAGTATCTTGCTCCAGCAATTGGTCAAAAACCCACTTGCTTCAGATACCACCTTGGGTGTGGGCGTTGGCGCACAATTGGCGATGTTGATCGTCACACTTTTTTTACCAAGCTTGGCGATTTATGGCGGGATTTATGTGGCCTTTGTTGGCGCCATCATCAGTATGGGGCTGGTCTTTGCCTTGTCAGCGCCCAGTCGCTTTAATCCTTTGATATTAATATTGGCAGGCTTGGTGGTGAATATTTTACTCGCGGCCGTTGCCAATGTGTTGGTGTTGTTTTTTGCTGAACGTAGCAATGGGATGTTGTCATGGGCGGCAGGATTTTTGGCGCAAAACAGCTGGCACACCAGTGTGATGCTTGCGATGACTGCAATTGTGATGACGGTTCTGTGTTTGCCTTTATTGAAGCCATTGACCTTGATGAGTCTAGACGACATGCAAGCCAAGCGTTTGGGTGTGCCTATTAACGGCATACGTGCCATCGTGGTACTTATCGTAGCCATTGTGACCGCGTTAGTGGTCAGTGAGGTGGGTCTGATTGGGTTTATTGGTCTTGGTGCTGCCAGTCTGGTCAATGCGCTGGGCGTGTCATCAATTAGCAAACGTTTGGTCGCGGCTTTTTGCTTAGGTGCGCTGCTATTGTGGCTCACCAGCAATCTGGCTTTATTGCTTGAACCAATCCTAAGTATGCAAATCCCAGCTGGCGCAATGACAGGAATACTGGGAGCACCGCTCATTATTTGGTTGATTTTACGCCAGCGCCATGAGCGAATAGAGACGGTGACCCCCATGCTGACAGGCACTCATACGCCTGTTGTGCTTTGGCGATGGGGCGTTGGTGTGATGGTAATGATTGTACTGGCATGTTTGTTTGTACAAGATTTAAGTGGTTGGGGGCTGAGTACAGAGTGGGCAATTACTCAGCAGTACAGGCTACCTCGCAGCTTGAGTGCGGCAGCAACAGGTCTGATGCTGGCTGTTGCAGGCGTATTATTACAAACACTCACGCGCAATCCGATGGCAAGTCCAGAAGTATTGGGGGTCAGCTCCGGAGCCGCGCTTGGCGTTATTTTAGGATTTTTAGTCTTACCCAGTTTGGGATTATCTGCTGGCTCAGGTACCTTGCTGATTTCAGGATTATCTGGTGCGATAGCCGTATTGCTACTGATTATTTGGCTGGCACGTCGAGTAAGCTCAGGGTATCTGCTCTTGGTCGGTATCGGCATTGCCGCCATGATGGATGGGGTGATGCACATGGTCAAACTCTCTGGTGACCCGCGTCTGCAGGCGATGCTCAGCTGGTTATCAGGAACGACTTATAGCGCTCAACCGAGTACTGTCTGGTATCTCATTGGTATTGCGCTTGTCTTATTTGTCTTAAGCCTATTACTCATCAAGCCGTTACGTGTGCTGGGTTTAGGTTCAGGTGTTGCTCGCACGCTAGGAGTGGCGGTGACACCAGTGACGATAGCATTACTGGCATTGGTGGCAGCGCTAAGTACGGTCAGTACGCTGGCAGTAGGGCCACTAAGTTTTATCGGGTTAATGGTGCCACATTTGGCGACCTCTCTTGGCGCGGTGAAACTTGAGCGTCAATTGCCTTTGGCGGCATTATTGGGTGCAGGGGTGATGGTATTGGCAGATTGGATAGGGCGTTATGTCATCTTTCCATATGAGCTGCCTGCTGGCACGGTTGCTGCCATTATTGGCGGTGCTTATTTCTTATGGCTGATTCGGAAAGTACCGATTGCTGTCAGTCGATAGCTTCTGATATTAAAGAGACAGGCGAATAATTCATATTCATGGGTTTATGCTCATGAATATGAATTATTCGCGTTCTAGTAAGCATGAATACAGCTTCATTTTGTGTAAATTCTCAAGCCAATCATTTAAAAATGAATAAAGTGGGTTGACAGCAGAGTAAAGGTCATCAATAATACGTCTCACAAATGATAATGATTATCACTTTTATTATCATTTAATATTTTTATTGAGGTTGTAGTGGATTTACACTACGTTTTTTAAATGATGCCGACTGTCTTTGTAACGACCACATCAATAACTGTGTGTTCAATGATGTCCATAAGCAGTCTGCAAACAGTAAAACTTGTAGTCGAGTTTTAGTGCATAAAACGAATAAGGTTCGATGCTATGTCTACGTCTTTTTTAAAAGAAAAAAACAATAACAAACGCTATTTACATCGCCAAGCTCAGTTCGAATCGAAGGTGCGCAGTTATCCTCGCAAATTGCCTTTTGCGATCCAATCAGCCACAGGCGCTTGGATTACTGATGTGGAAGGCAATAAATACATAGATTGTCTATCAGGAGCAGGGACGCTGGCACTTGGACACAATCATCCTGTGGTCACTGAGAGTATCAAACAGCTGTTGGACAGCAATCTACCAATGCACACCTTAGACATTACCACGCCATTAAAAGACAAATTTAGCGAATTCATGTACACGCTCTTAGCGACCGAGAAAGACGAGTATTGCTTACAGTTCTGTGGACCGACGGGCGCTGATGCTGTAGAAGCAGCGCTTAAATTGGCAAAACAAGTCACTGGTCGCTCAGGCATTGTCAGCTTTAGCGGTGGCTATCATGGGATGACGCATGGCGCGCTCGCTGTCACTGGTAATTTGGCACCTAAGCAAGGCATCGAAGGCCTGATGAGCCCGGTACAATTTTTACCATACCCCAACGCGTATCGCTGCGCTTTTGGTTTGTCTTCTGAGCAAAGCGTTAGCGCTCATATATCTTATTTTGAAAACTTTTTAAAAGATGTAGAGAGCGGCGTGGTCAAACCCGCGGCCGTTATTTTAGAAGTGATTCAGGGTGAAGGCGGGGTCAATCCAGCACCGATTGAGTGGCTCAAGCAGGTGCGACGGGTGACCAAAGAACTGGATATCTTATTGATTATCGATGAGGTGCAAACAGGGTTTTGCCGTACAGGACGCTGGTTTGCGTATCAATATGCAGGCATTGATCCCGATATGATTGTCATGTCAAAGGCCATTGGTGGTGGTTTGCCACTGGCAGTACTTGGTATCAAAAAACAATACGATGCTTGGCAAGCGGGCAACCACTCTGGCACCTTTCGTGGCAATCAGCTAGCGATGGCAACAGGACTTGCGACCCTTGAGTATCTAAAAGACCATGATATGGCGTCTTATGTGGCTGAGATGGGCGCTTGGTTTATGGCAGAGCTAAACGGGTTACAAAAACGCTATCCTAGAATTGGTCATGTCAGAGGTCGAGGTCTGATGATCGGCATGGAGATTATAGATCCAGATCTTCCCAGACAAAGCGATGGTAGTTATCCTGCCGATAGTGCAGCGGCGGCGAGCATTCAACAGGCATGTTTTAGACACGGTTTGGTCATCGAAAAAGGAGGACGCGGCGGCACTGTGCTGCGTCTCTTACCACCGCTTAACGTGACCAAAGACGAGCTACACCAAGTATTAGATAAGCTTGAGCGGGCGTTACAAGAAAACCAATAGCGCTCAGTGGCACATCGTCATACCTGTATGACTTTTTAAAAAAAACGTATAACAACCATCGCCTCTCTCATGTGAATAGAGACGCAAGATAAACTGGTGAGGATACTTTGCATTTATTAAACGAGCAAACCAGTGAGCAATACCTCACACAGATACACAAAACGAGCGCCATTATTAAAGAGTGGCTTAATGACAATAATGTGTATTCAGGCGGCACACCGCAGCAAGTACAAGCGGCGACCTCAATCAATATCCAGCCACAAGGACGAGATATCGAGGCCATACTGGCAGACATACAAGACAAATTTTTGCCCAATTGTGTGTCCACGGCACACCGTCATTGCCTAGCGCATTTGCACCCGCCAACCTTGGTGATCGGTCAAATTGCTGAGATGATTATTGCCGCAACCAATCAAAGCATGGATTCTTGGAATCAAAGCCCTGCCGCCACTTATATCGAAAAAGATTTGGTTGAGTGGCTGTGTCAGCTGTGCCAGTTTGAAACCAATGATGATGTTCAAATACACACCCAAACAGACGCTCCGGTTGATAACCAAGCGAGACACAAGGCAGGTGGCGTGTTTACCAGTGGTGGTACCCAAAGCAATCTAATGGGACTGCTGTTGGCACGCAATAAATTCTATACCGCTAAAGGGGTTGATGTACATAAAGAGGGCATGCTGGGTCAGCCGCGTGGCATCATTCTTTGCTCAGATCAAGCGCACTTTTCTATCGAAAAAAATGCAGCATTATTAGGGCTTGGCGTTCGGTGCGTTGAAAAGGTAAAGAGTGATGCGAGTGGCGCGATGCTTATGTCTCATCTACAGCAAAAAATAGAGGAGACAGGCGCGGATAATGTGATGGCAGTGGTCGCTACGGCTGGCACCACAGATTTGGGCGCCATTGATCCTTTAATAGATATTGCTAATATATGTCGTGACCAAAAAATATGGCTACATATAGATGCAGCATGGGGCGGGGCGTTACTTCTATCTCAGCGTTATCGACACCTTATTGAGGGTATCCAAGCAGCGGATTCCATTACATTGGATTTTCACAAGCATTTCTTTTTACCGATCAGCTGCGGTGCCTTTTTATTAAAAAATCAACAAGACTTTGAGAGCATCCGTCATCATAGCGAGTATCTCAATTCTCCCGATGATGAAAAAGACAATATCCCAAATCTGGTTACTTATTCTCTTCAAACCACGCGTCGATTTGACGCTTTAAAGCTTTGGATGGCGCTTGATTTTTTGGGGACAAAGGATTATGGCGTTTTGATTGACAACTGTCTTAGGACAGCGAGACAAGCGGCAAAGCGGATTGAAAACCATGCAGATTTTGTGTTGGTGCATCAGCCGATTATTAGCAGTGTCTTATTTTATTTTAAGCCAAAAAATACCGCATTGTCAGACAAGCAGCTGTCGCAATTAAATCGCCAAATTGCGCAGGACTTGTTAATCAATAATATTGCCAACGTGGCTACCACTCAATTTGAGCAGCATCTTTGCCTAAAATTCACTATTTTAAATCCTAATACGCAAGCCTGTGACATCGACAATATTATAGAACAGATGACTATCACTGGTTTTGATCGACTCCAAAATTATGAGGGACAATACTATGATGCACCATAAAACGCTTGATCGTTTGACACTACAAAACTTAGTGAACGCCTACAGTTATGAGACAGGTCGCGGCAAGATCGTACCCGTAGAGCAGCAGGATGGGCAATACAAACAAATCTCACAAGATAAGCCTCTTTTGGTATTAAACCTTGCCCCGCATGACACCATTATGGCGGTGCCAGTGGATAGAGTCAGCCAATTGGGTCAGCACCGTTTTGCGGATACACCTTCTGTATTCAATGCAGCTTCGTTAAAAACACCTTCGACAAATGATACGCAGTCAGAACCCCAATGGCTAAAGCCTTCTGCTATGAGCCTTGCGTCTTTTATTATCGAAGACATCGTGCATCAGCACAAAGAGGATGTAAAACTAGATGGTAATGGCGTGCTCAAACGCTGGCTTGAGAGCTACGAGGGCTTGCAAATTATTTTAGAGCATCGTAGTGATGAGATGGATGATATTGTCGATGACACACAAGATTTTATTCAAACTGAGCAAAGTCTGATTTATGGACATGCCATGCATCCAACGCCCAAAGGACGCGCAGGTTTTTATGGTGCTGAATGGGCAAAGTATGCCCCCGAAACCAATAGTAAAACACAGCTGAACTATTGGCTGGTGCATCCTAATTTTATTGTCGAAGAGTTCGTCGATGGCGATAGTATTACCGCTGAGCTAAAGACCAAGCTGCTCGCGGATATGAGCGATTATCAACGACAGCTTATTGCCAAGTATCCCACCCATAAGCTATTGCCATTGCATCCTTGGCAAGCGACGTTTTTGCAGCAACAAGCATGGTATCAGGCGTTAACTGAAAAAGGTCAGCTCTTTGATTTGGGCGCACTTGGGTGGCATTTGCATCCGACAACCTCGGTACGTACACTTGCGGCATTTGAGGCACCTTGGATGTTCAAACTGTCGCTGTCGGTAGCGATTACCAATTCGGTGCGTATCAATTTGCCAAAAGAGTGTAAGCGCGGTATGCATGCTTGTCGAATATGGCGTAGCGACTACGGTGAGCAGTTGGGCGCTGAATATCCCACGATTGCGGTATTAAATGATCCTGCTTGGATTGCGTTGTCTATAGACGGCAAAATCATTGATGAGACCATTTGTATCTTGCGTGATAATCCTTTTACCCAGTCCATGCAAGTCACCAATCTTGCAAGTTTGAGTCAAGACCATCCCACTCGTCTCACCAATCGCTTTGCCACTTTATTTCAGTCTATTCATGAGCGTACCGGTAAGCAGTTGGACGAGATTGCGACCGAATGGTTTGATACTTATCTAAAAGTTGGTTTTATACCGCTCATCCATATGTACTACAAGCATGGGCTTGCGTTTGAGGTGCATCAGCAAAACAGTCTGATAGAGCTAAAAGACGGCTATCCTGCAAAGTTTTGGGCAAGAGATAATCAAAGCTTTGGCTATATTGCTGAATACGCCAAGCCGCTTATCGATGCGTATCCTGAGCTCATCAGTGAAGCAGAGTGTGTTATTCCAGAAGATTTTGCTGACTCGCGTATTGCTTATTATTTAGTGGGTAATACGATCTTTGGTCTTATTACCGCGATAGCTCGCACCCAGCTTGTCAGTGAAACTGCGTTACTAGCGACGTTTCGAGATTGCTTAGAGACGCTAGACAGCCAGTATCCGCACTGCTCTTTAATCGATCTATTGCTGCGTAGTCCGACATTGCCATTCAAAGGCAATTTGCTGACTAGACTTTATGCGTTGGATGAGCTGACGGCGCCTGTTGAAACTCAGTCTATCTATGTTGATATTCCCAATCCTATGAGCGCTTAGGGCAAGTATGGTCAATATTCAATGAAACAGGTACAAGTCATTATCCTGCAGAACTGATAACCATTTCCTTACTTGCTGCATCGACGATGACAGAGGTTTTGGAACCTTTATGCCAGTTCTGCTGACAGGCTTTTATAGTGACCTGACGATAGCTCGATACAAATCAATATGTGAATAAGTGCTATAAAGCAATAAGGAATCAACGTGTTAGATATTCTTGGTATCGGTTTGGGGCCATTTAATCTTAGTCTAGCGGCATTGCTCGACAAAACAGACGTCAATGCCAAATTCTTTGAGCAAAAGGCCGGATTTAATTGGCATAAAGGTATGATTTTACCGCACACCACGCTACAAGTCCCATTTATGGCGGATTTGGTGACATTGATAGACCCGACCAGTCCCCATTCATTTTTGAACTACTTACATACGCAGCATCGATTGCTCAAGTTTTATTTTTTAGAGGACTTTAAGATTTATCGCAAAGAATACAATCATTACTGCCAATGGGTAGCAGGGCAACTAGATAGTTTGGTATTTGATGCGAAAGTGATAGACGTGGCGTTTAATGACAACGGTACTGGCTTCGATAATGACAATAGCGCCAATACCAATGCCAGTGCTATTACGCATCAGGGATTTGTCGTCACAGTTCAAGAGCGAGGCGAGCGAAAAACGTATTATGCCAAAAACCTAGTCATAGGAACGGGTACACAGCCAACCCTACCGTCTGTGTTGCAAAAGCTTGCTCAGCAAGTCCCTGAGCGCTGTATGCACACTGCGCACTTTGCCAATAATTTCGATTTTGAAGCGATTAAAGTACAAGGCAATCAGGAGAATAGCCAAAGTAATAGTCATAAGGCAGATGATAGATTAACCAAAATTGTGGTCTTAGGGTCTGGTCAGTCATCGGCTGAGGTATATCGCGAATTGTTTGACCAACAACTTGATAGCAACGATGAACCAAAGTTCCAATTGGACTGGGTAACCCGCTCATCTGGCTTTTTTCCGATGGAATACTCGCCATTGGGGTTAGAGCATTTTAGTCCCGCTTATACCGATTATTTTTATCAGTTGGACGGCGCGACCAAAGCAAAAGTCGCGCCCAAGCAGGACTTGCTCTACAAAGGCATGGGGTTCGACACCATACGCGATATTTATCATAAGCTCTATGAGCGCAGCATTGGCAATCAATCACCACACACGACACTGTTGTCCAATTGTGCAGTGGTTGAGGCAACCCTTGATGATACTTTATCGGATGACACCTTAAAGATAACGTTTGAACAGTGTGAGCAGCAGCAGATGTTTATGGCGGATTACGACTGTCTCATCGCTGGCACGGGTTATCGTCATGCGCTGCCTCCCTGCCTAAATTCATTGCTATATGCCATTGAGTATGATGAGTTTGGACAACCAAAGATTGATCGGCATTACGCATTGGTGTATCAAAATCATGATAATAATAGCGGTAAAATATTCGTACAAAATCAAGAAATTCATACTCATGGCGTGGGCACACCTGACTTGGGATTGGGCGCCTATAGAGCTGGGCAAATCATCAATCAATTGATAGGTAAGACCGTATATGACACTGATGCGTTAGAAGTATTCCAACAATTTGGCGCGTCGGTCTAATGTCGTCGTCTTAATGTCAGTGTCATTTTATTTTAAAAAGTGTACGTCTCTACTGAGAGAGATTTCACCTCTAAATCACACAAAATAAGGAGCTATTTATGCCGACCATCACACAGAATCTGCCAGATACCTTTGCCGCAGACGCTTATGAGAAAACGTTTGGGCTACGAGCGGTCAAATATCCTGAAGACATGCCAATGCTCTATCAATGGATGCACGCTGAGCATGTGGTAGAGCAATGGCAGCTACATCTGCCTATGCCGCAGCTGCAAGTACATTTTGAAAAAATGCTAGCCGATGACCATCAGCGTCTCTACATCGTACTTTGTGAGGATATGCCGATCGGCTATGTAGAGATCTACGAAGGTGCTCGCGATCGCTTGTCTCACTATTATAAAGCCGAAGAAAATGACATGGGCTGGCATCTATTATTGGGTGATACTGCCGTCGTTGGCAAAGGGTATCTCAAACCAATAGTGATGATGCTCAGTAAGTTTGTTTTCGAGCATACCGACGCCAAAAAAATAGTGGGCGAACCTGATAGTAAGGTGGAGGCCTATAAATGGGTTGCTGATGGTTTTGCCTATCAGTTACAACGATTGATCGATATGCCTGAAAAAAAGGCATCGCTTTACTTTTGTAATCGTGATGAGTTTTTTGAATCGAGTGGCTATCTCAAATTTTATGGTGCGGCTGCTTTATGATTAAATTTTTTGTGATTGCTGGAGTAAACGCGTTGTACTCGTCATGTCATCACAGGTCAATGATATAAATGGTGGCATCTCTTGATAGCAGTAAAAAATTAAGCAGTGAGAAGTTGACAGGCAAGCCGCGTCGACAGGTGCTTTTGACCTTGTTGCTTGGCGGCACGGTTATCAGCTTTAGCAATAGCGCCCTCAATCCTGCTATTCCTGTTTTTATGTCGGTGTTCGATGTCGATATTGTGATGGGCGGCTGGGTGCTGAATGCTTATGTGCTGTCTATGAGCGTGGGTCTAATGCTCAGTGGTTACTTGCATAAAAAGTTTGCGTTTAGGCCAGTTTATTTGACCGCAATCATCGGGTTTATGCTGGGTTCAGTGATTGGGATGTGCGCGACCTCCATGACGATGGTAATCATAGCGCGTGCTATACAAGGGCTGAGTGGTGGTCTGACGATTCCGATATCTATCGGCATGCTCTACCAGATATATCCGCAGCATAGACACGGTAGAGTGATGGCGCTGTGGGGCATCGTTATTATGATGTCACTGGCATTTGGTCCGTTAGTTGGCGCTTACTTGGTTGAGCAATTTACATGGTGGACACTGTTTGCCGTGACGCTGCCGCTAAGTGCAGCGGTCACTCTGATGGTGTGGCGATTTTTACCAAATATCGGCTCGCCCAAGGTTGATAAGACTTTTGATGTGAAAGGGTTTGTCAGCTTGTTGGTTTGGCTGCTGGCTTTGATGACATGGCTGAGCACGCTCAAAACAGATTTTTATAGCAATCTTATGAGCGTGATTGAGACCAGTCTGATTGCTGCCATATTCTTGATATCTTTTATGGTTTGGTGGGCGTATGAGCGCCATCAGAGTCAGCCGTTATTCAACGTACGCCTGTTTAGCAATACCGTGTATTTGCACAGTACGATTATCAGCGTGACACAAACCTTGGGCCTGATGGTGGGTTTGTTGTTATTGCCTATTTTAGTTCAGGAGGTCATGGGTAAGAGTGCCTTGTGGACTGGCGTGATTTTGATGACCGCGACGCTGCTGTCTAGTATCACCACGCATTTTGCTGGCAAGCGCGTGGATAAGTATGGCGCTAGAGACATAGGGATTTTGGGCATCGTACTTAGTGCGTCGTCCATGCTACTGTTGGCATGGTGCTTGTATCAGCCGAGGCTTTGGTTATTGATAGTGATTATGAGTTTACAAGGTGTGGGTGTGGGAATGGCCTATCTGCCCACCACCACGGTCGGTTTTAGTAGCTTAGCCAAAGAGGTGGTGACAGAAGGTGCCGCACTTAACAACATCAGTCGCCGAATCGTCTCTACTATTTTTATAACATTGGTGACAGTTTACGTCGCAGGACGCGGGGCACAGTTGTTAGCGACGGGTAATAGGCAAAGTGTTGGTATGGCTATTCAAGAGATTTTTGTTGTTTTGGCTGTAATTCTATTTTTGACCATTTTTTCGGCGCGGCGATTACCAAAAGCGGTCTGAATTAGTAAGTGATCAAACGCTTTATAGAACCTATGTGGTGAATGTGTCAAACCAACCGAATTGAGGCATTTTTTTAAATAAAAAACGTAAATAATTCTCATTCGCTTTAATATTTATTGATTATATCGACTTTATTCAACCACTTATTTTTTAGTTTTGAGAGAGGATATTTAATTATGAAAAATCATCAAATAGACCAAAAAAACCATAACCAAAAAACTGACGTGACTGCGCCGTGGCAAGCGCCAATCGATCACAAGGCCATGCAGCGCGTAGAGCAGCGGGTGATTAAACAACTACTACAAGCCCTACTATATGAAAACATTATTGAGTTTGATTATGAAAATGCAGCATCGAGCGATGACGACACGCTTTTAGACTTTACCATCAAGACCGCTAATCATATCCACTATCAGGCTCAAGGCTATATTCATTATAGTTTTGACATCATTCGATTTAATGATCACAACGTACAGTGCGTCATTGATGGTAAGAGTCACGATGCTACGCTTGAGAATGTCATTAACGATATCTTATTAAAGATAGAAGATGCCACGCTAAAAGACAGTTTTATCAAAGAGCTGCGTCACACTTTAATTAATGAAACCCAAGCACAGCGACTGTCACCTCATTTATCAGTACCAAACATGCCAGCGGCTATTGATAGGCTGACTTACGAGCAACTCGAAAGCTATTTGATGGCCGGACATCCCTATCATCCTTGTTTTAAGTCGCGTATCGGTTTTGATTTACAAGACAATTATGACTATGGGCCAGAGTTTGATCAAAATATCGAGGTGGTGTGGTTGGCGGTCAAAAAGGATTTGTTGGTCAGTAATACCGCTGCCAATATAGATGTCGATGAGTGGATTAAAGACTATGTGGATATGGATAAGTTTGCCGCGTTACATGATAAGCTAAATCATATCCTTACGACCACGAGTGAGCAAAGTGAAAATGAAGCCATTGTCGCCAATGCCAATACTGATGTTAAAGCCAATGCTTATGGTTTGATACCAGCGCATCCTTGGCAATGGCAAAAAACCTTAATTTTAGCGCTACAACCCCTCATTAAGACACAAGACGTCATCTATTTGGGTAGTACGGGTAACCAATATCGCGCCCAGCAGTCGATCCGCTCCTTGTCTATGTTGCAAGAAGACAAGGCTTACCTCAAGCTCAGTATGCATCTGATGAATACCTCAAGTACCCGTATTTTAGGCAAGCACACGGTGATGAACGCGGCGATCGTGACCAAATGGTTGAATCAATTGGTGGCAGAGGATGCGACAGCGCATGCGCTATCTATTGCCTTTTTAGGTGAGACAGTGGGTGTCAGTCTAGATCATGAGGTGCTACAGCAGCGTGGCTATCAGCACCCTCATATCTATGGAGGACTGGGCGCAATTTGGCGTGAAAACGTGAGCCAGTATTTATCGAGCAATCAAACGGCCTTTCCTTTAAATGGGGTCAGCTATGTCAACATGGACGGCTCTATACTTATTGATCCTTGGATTAAAAAGTACGGCATTGAGGCTTGGACGGCCCAGCTTATCAAGGTGACGGTGGCTCCGATACTGCATATCTTGTTTGGTCATGGCGTTGCCCTCGAGTGTCATGCGCAAAACATCGTGCTGGTACACGAAGCAGGCTTTCCTATAAAAGTCCTACTAAAAGACTTGCATGATGGGGTGCGCTATTCCCCAAAACATCTGGCTCGACAAGACTTAATTCCCAATTTTCATAGCCTGCCAGCTGTTCACGCAGCGCTCAATCGTGGCTCATTTATTGAAACAGAGGATACTGATGGCATTCGAGACATGACGGTTGCTTGCTTATTTTTTGTGGCATTTGCGGACATTGCTATTTTTATGCAAACCCATTATCACTATCCTGAGACCGAATTTTGGCAACAGGTGTCTGACTGCGTCACAGAGTACCAATCTTGTCACCCAGAGCATGAGGCAAGGTTTGAGTTGTTTGATGTCTTCGCTCCGCAAACGCGTATTGAATCTTTGGCGAAGCGTCGCTTGTTCGGTGATCAGGTATTTCCAATCAAATACATCAATAACCCATTAGCCAAAAGCCGAGCACACGCATCATGTTAAGTAACGATAAAACTGCCAAGATAAAGATAATGCCAATCTTGCCAACTTTATTTCCGGTTCAGACTGATCATCCAGCTATAAAACCAGATGCGGCAAGAATACAAAGTGCATTAATCACATATCTGATCGAGTGTGTCTTGCTTGAGGAGTGGATAAAAGCGCCTTTGATTGAGGTAACAACGACAACAGATTATCTCGCAAGTCAAAAGTTGCAACCGCATTTGACGTCATTACCAAGTGCTTATCAAACGTTTTTTGCTGAGGATAATCCGTTATTGGTGATTCAGACAAGTAAAGACGATCGCTTACTGTTACTGGTAGAGCCGGGATATACGGCGCCGTGGCGATTGCATAAATCTTGCTTGCCGGTTTTATACCACCAAAAAAATACGTCTTATCCCAAAAGCTCTGACCACGATGGCGATAGCTCTCGTAATTATTCGTTTCCGGCACTAGAACCAATCGAAACCGTAGAGACGCTGCTGGATATTTTACTGTCTGCGATGGATCGCTCCTCCTTAAGTGAGAGCGGAATACTAAAGCTAAAAGAGAGCTTACAAGCAGCGATCATTGCCAAGACCCAATCTGCTCGTGCCAGCATTACCACGACAGTTTATGGTCAACCACATTGGTACCAAACCTTAATTGCCGCTGAGCAATGGGGTTCATTGATGGATCGACCTTTTCATCCATTGGCAAAGGGTAAGCTGGGTTTTACGGTCACAGAGTATGAGCATTACATGGCAGAGTTTAATCAGCCCATTGCGTTGGCATGGGTAGCGGTTGCCAAAACCCATCTTATGGTGGCGGATCAGGTAGAGAACATTGACCAACAAAATCCAGCAGCTTATTTATTAGATACAGCGCAGCAGAAAAAATTGGCAGAGGAGATGGTAGAGCGTCATTTGAGCAATACGCATATGGCGCTACCTGTCCATCCTTGGCAACTGACTCAATTGAGTGAGGGTTTTTTTGCTACCGATTCTGTTGTTAGTGATAGTGATGCTACGAATAACAGTAAGGATAGCTATGCCAACGATCTGACAGATGGCACGATTGTCAAACTCACGTTTGATGCGGCAGTGACTTATGCCAGTGCTTCAATGCGCAGTATGTTATTGAGTGCGGATACACCCCACAGTATCAAGCTACCGATCGGTGTGTATGCCTTAAACTCCAAACGGTATTTGCCAGCTCTAAAACTGATTAATGGTGAAAAAAACCAAGCCATTTTGATGCGGGCAAGACATATAGACAAAGCATTGGCAGCGACGCTGAGGCTTTGGGATGAGCGTATTTGGTGGGGTTATATGTCGCCGATGCATCTACAAGACAAACGCTCGACCAACCCGTATTTCTATCAAGAAAAACCCACGCATCTGGGGGCAATGCTCAGAAGTTTGCCTGCCGATCTGTGCGAGGATCAAGTTCGCCTGATGCCTATGGCAAGCTTAGGTATGTTAGTCTACAAAGATGGCGTCAGTCACCATCCTTTTGATGAGATGATTCAAGCAAAGTATTCAGGTCATCCGTCAGTGTCTAATCAATCAGCCTCTATAAACGCAGAATACATAAAATCTGCGGCTATCGAGTGCTTCAAAAACTTGTGTGATGTGTTTTTGGGTACGATGCTGCGCTGCTTACGTTTGGGGCTTGCACCCGAGATGCATGGGCAGAACGTTGTGATGGTCAGCAAACGCCATCGTTTTACCAGTGTATTACTGCGCGACCATGATTCGTTACGCATTTACCTACCATGGCTTGCGCGTCATCAAATCGAAGACCCTGAGTATTTAAGCATGCCCAATTTTAAAAACCGATTGTACCGAGACAGCCCGCAAGCATTGATATTTTATTTACAGTCATTGGGTATATTGGTCAATATCCGCGCCATTATTGAAGCCCTGTCTGAACATTATGAGCTTAGTGAAAAGGGGCTGTGGCTTGAGGCAATGAGCAGTCTCGACAATGCGCTGGCAAGTATCGATTTTGATACCGATCAAGCGCAGTTTGTCCGTGAGCAGCTACTGACCAATCCATACTATCCGCATAAAACCTTGCTGTTACCAGTCATTGAGCGTGGTGACGATCCCCATGGCAGTATGCCTGCAGGGGAGAGCAGAACCATCAATCCTTTTTTTAGCGCAAAAAATATTGAAGCAAACCTTATGGTGGATTCAATACAAAAGCATAATGGGGCAAAAATTAATGGATAACATCGATATTGAGACGCTAGTAGAGAGCTACAAAGACATCGCCACCTCGACGATTGGACATCTAAATGAGAGAGGATACTTACCAGATATCAAAGCTTTATATCCTTGTACGCACACGGTAGTTGGCAAAATAGTGACAGTGGTTTTAAACTCCGATAACACAGAGGTCATCAATCAAGCCCTGATTCAAGCGCAGCCTAACGACGTCTTATGTATTGATGCCCAAGTATTAGGCAACAAAGCTTGTTGGGGTGCGCTGCGTACTTGCGCTGCTATTTATGAAAAGCTTGCAGGCGTCGTTGTTATTGGACGGGCAACCGATTCGTTACAAATCCAGCAACTGGTTTTTCCTGTTTTTGCTCAAGGCGTGAGTGCGGTCACTACCTTCAAAAGTAATGACACAAAAGGCATGCTGGAAGCTGATATCCGCTATCGTTTTGGCGAGCAAAGTACGCTTATCCGCTCAGGCGACATCGCTATTATGGACAATGATGGGGTGTTTGTACTGTCGCCGGAGGTTGCACAGCAGTTATTACCTGATTGCCAAGACAAGCATCAGCAAGATGAGACAAAATTCCAGCTATTTTTCGAAGCCTATCAAAACAATCAATTGGACCACTTGTTCAGAAAATAGCCATACTATTTTTTAGATGAATGAATGATAAATCAATTGGTTAAGTGGCTTATGTGTTTATACATAAACGTATGTCAATCACTTAGCTGCCGAAATAATGGCTCTGATAGAGCGCAACCAATCGATAGGTTTGTAAACAAGTGTAGAAATGTGAATCATTATCATTTACAATGCGACAGTCACAAACCCAGTACACTTAGTATTATAAGCTAAACATACGTTAACCTGTCTCCACTTATTCAGATCATAAGCGAAATAAAAATGAAAAGTCATCATCAAGTTGCTCTCTCTCTTCTTACGCTATGTATCAGTCAGCAGTTATATGCGCAAACTGACGTCGATGCTTCTACGGCAGACTCAGTGGAAAATGCGGTCATCAGTGATATGCCCAGCACGACATTGGATACCATTACGGTAACCGCACGCGCTAAAACGGGCACGGCACTGGCACAAAAAATTAGTGAGATGCCAGCGGTCACGCAAGTGATTGGTGAAGAAGATATTCAAGCACAGGCTACAGGCAACCGTACCACAGGCGATATATTGGCTCAGCTGATTCCAAGCTTGGGTGCTAGTAGTGGTTCAACCAGTAACTATGGTACGACCATGCGTGGTCGTCCGGTACAGTATTTGCTTAATGGTGTACCGTTATCAGGGTCACGTAGCTTATCACGAGAGCTAAACAGTATTGATCCTGCTCAGCTTGAGCGGGTAGAAGTGCTGTCTGGCGCGACGAGTATTTATGGGTCTGGCGCGGCAGGTGGTCTGATTAACTTAGTGACAAAATCAGCAGCAGGTGCTGGTTTTACAGGTCAAACTCGATTGGGTATCGACGGTAGTCGTGAATTTGAATCCGACTCCCTCGGTTATCACGTGGGGCAGAGCCTGGGTTATGGCGGCGAGCGTGTTTATGGCCGTTTGGATGTAGATTACGCCAGCAAAGGTGGTAAATTTGATAGCCACGGTGACCGTATCAGCCCAGATGTCAATCAAACCGACCAACAAGATACCGAATCATTGAGTGTCAATGCCAACTTAGGTATGGACATTGATGATAGCCAAAGCGTGAATCTGGCAGTGACCTATTATAACGATGAGCAAGATACTGACTATGGCCCAGATTACGGTAACAACTTAGGAGTGCTATTACTTGGTACGCCGCCATCCTTAAAAGCGATCGATGGTGCTCATATCGAAAAACAGCCTTCTACTACCAAAAAATCAGTGAACCTGAACTATAACAATGATGATGTTTTTGGTTCTAACTTAAGCGTTACGGGTTACTACCGCGATGAACAGGGACGTTTTTATCCTTCGGCCAAAGACGGCAGAAAACAAGCCCGTGAAGTATTGCTAGAAAGCGGCGTCGACAAAGACACAGCGAAAGAGCTGGCAGCCGATGCAACCTACGTAATGCAATCAGAAGCCGATATCGAAGTGATGGGTCTGCGCGCTGCCATGCAAACTGAGACGGAGCTTGCTGACAAGCCAGTGCTGTTGAGCTATGGCGCGGATTTTGAGCGTGAGAACAGTGAACAAACCTACCATGGGCAAGACTACACTCAGTTCGAGGACAGTAATGGTCTGGTCTCAAAGGCAAATGATATGACTTATAATGGCGGACCAGACACGACCATCGATAAAATTGGTGCATTTGTCAACTCTGACATAGACATCACTGACAAATGGCATGCAAGCGCAGGTGTCCGTTATCAAAAGCTCAAATCAAAGACAGATACCTTTACCCCCTTTTATGAGCAATTACTACAAGAGTACTTTGATGGCTCTAGTACTGACTACCAAGCAGGTGACGTCGCAAAGGGTAAGACGGATCATGACAAAACCTTATTTAATCTTGGCAGCAGTTATCAACTGACACCGAACGATCAAATATTTGCCAACTTCTCACAAGGATTTACCACAGCTGACATACAGCGCGCTTTACGTGACGTACGCGCAGGGTTTGTGGTCAACTCAGACAATGTGCAGCCTATCGCAATCAATAATTACGATTTAGGGTGGCAAGGCAAGCGTGGTGACACGTCAGCAAGAGTAACGGGTTTTTATAATACTTCAGATAAAACCGTGCGCTTTACCAATGACTATACGGTAGAAGTGGTGGATACCGATGAGCGCGTCTATGGCGTCGAGGGTTCACTCACTCAAGATATCAGCGATAACTGGCAAGTGGGTGGCAGCGTGGCTTACACGCGTGGTCAGTATAAGAAAGACGGCGATTGGTTAGAGCTAGACGCGGTGCGTTTGACTCCGCTCAAAGGTACTGCATTTGCGCAATACAACTTTGATGAAGGCAGCAATATTCGTCTGCAAGCACTGGCTATTGGCGGCGATGATAGAGCGTTTAAAGATCAACAAAACGACCCTGATGCTAGTGCGCAGCCAGTCACAGGATACATGACGTTAGATGTATTGGGTCAAGTAAAAATGCCAGTGGGCCGAGTGGGTTATGGGGTTTATAACGTACTCAATAAAGACTATCAAACGGTTTATCATCAAACCACATTTGGTGATTTAAATCGTCTGCCTGCAACAGGCACGACTTATGGTTTGAGTTATACGGTTGATTATTAAAATATCGAAAATATAGATGACATAAATAAGCCCTACTATTTAATCTTTTAAATAGTAGGGCTTTTTAGGATAATCGATTCACTTAAAAACCAATGCAGCAAGGTTAAAGTGAGCATGCTCCATTATCAAGCAAGATTAGCCAGCATATAATTATTACAGTTTACGCTCTCTTGCTCGTGCAATGTCCAAAATTAATGCTTTTAATAGACTGATTGCCATTAAAATAATGATAAACGAGAAGGGAATTGCTGCCACAATCATGGCTGAGGTAATAGCGTCTAATCCGCCCGCCAGAATCAACGCGCCAACCACAGCAGTAACCGCAATGCTCCAAACGATGATATGTTTTGAGCCATTCTCGACTTGGACTTCACCCGCAGCATTGAGGGTATTAATTACCAGTAATGCAGAATCGGCTGACGTGACCAAATACGTCAATAGCAGCACCACCACCATCGATGATAAGACGCCTGCCATCGCTGGGTTTAGCATAAAACCAATAATCTCAAACAGCTGCGCGGTCAATCCTGAATCAAAAATCTTACCATTTGCAATACCGCTTAATTCTAAATCAATGCCAGTACCACCAATCAAAGAGAACCAAACAAACAACGTCAAACTTGGTGCAACAATCCCAATCAAACCAAACTCACGGATGGTACGGTTTTTAGAAATACGTGCCAAGAACAGACCAACAAAGGGGGCAAACGCAATCCACCATGCCCAGTAAAAAATAGACCAGCTGGTTTGCCAAGCGCCCAGTTCGGTATTAGGGTCCCAAACTGTTACTGCCATCGCGGGCAGATGTATCACATAGCTAAAAATACCTTTGCCCAGCATCTCTAACGCAAACATCGTTGCGCCAAAAATCAAGAAGAAAGCGAGGAGTAAAAATGACAGTACCATGTTGATGTTACTGAGCCATTTAACGCCGCGTCCAACACCTGATAGGGCTGAAATCATAGAAAGACACATGACCACAAGCAACGACATCAATAATGCGCCTGTGGTTGGTTCAGGATTGACTGCATCCGTGACTAGCCACGAGATACCAGTAATACTATACAAGCCTGAGGCAAAAGAGCTGAGTCCAATACCGATGGTTTGCGCCACGCCAAAGATAGTCGCAATGACGGCAGCCACATCGATGATATTGCCAAGTGGTCCTTCTAAATGCTTGCCAAATAAAGGCGCAAGTGCCGAACGCATGGTGAGCGGCAAACCGCGTGTATAAGCAAAAAACGCCAAACAGATACCAACCAAACAATACGTCGCCCAAGCACCGATACCCCAGTGAAAAAACGCATAACGAAAGGCGGTGTCTAATGCTTCATCGCTTTTGGGTATGACGAGATTATCAATAGGAGCCAATGCGTTAGCCGCGACCTGATCTTGATAAAAGGCAAAGACATCAGCGCCTTGCGGCAGTGCGATACCATTGCTACTCATTGATGACAAAATTATCTCTTTTGACATAATGATGTCAGGGTTATTCATCAAATGCCAAAGGGGTTCTGCCGCACTATAGGTCAAAACACCAATACCAATACCTGCACCAAATATCATCGAGAACCAAGAAAAATTTGAAAATTCTGGTTTTCCATTAGGGTCAGAGCCAAGCTTAATACGGCCGAATGACGGCCATAAAATAACCGTCAGACAGACTAAAATATAAAAGGCGATAGAATAGGTGTAGTAGCCATTTAGATTGGCATACGACCAATTTTTCATGGCATCGAGCATAGCACCAGAACGCTCGATGTCACTTAGAATCCAAATCACCACCAGCGTTACGAAAATCTTCGAGGTCACGGTGACAAAGCGATTGAAACCTTTATAAAAACCTTTGTCATGGGTTTTTATGTTTAACTCTTCTAAAGGAGGACGGATAGCCATAGTTTTTTCCTTAAAACTTAATGTAGCTGACTACACCAGTTGGTTATCTCATGATAAAAGGATTAGCCATCGGCTCCGCCGAGATATTAATCCATGTCGTTTTTGTGCGTGTGTATTGCAGTACAGACTCGCTACCAGCTTCTCGTCCATAACCTGATTGATTGTAACCACCAAACGGTGCGGTTGGAGAGATAGCACGGTATGTATTAATCCAACAAACCCCAGAGTGGATTTGTTTAGAGACACGATGGGCGCGCGCCAAGTTTTGTGTAAACACACCTGAACCCAAGCCATAGACGCTGTCATTTGCCATGGCAATGGCTTCGTCTTCGGTATCAAATGCGACCAATGACATAACAGGACCGAACATCTCAATGGTTTGCGTTTCGATGTCCGTATTCGGACATTCTACGAGCGTTGGACAAAAATAGTTGCCGTTTGCCAAATCCGCATCTTCAGGAGCTTGACCACCAAAGCGAATGGTTGCGCCTTGTGCGACTGATTTTGCTAATGTGTCTTTGATACGCTCAACCTGTGCTTTGGTACATAAAGGCCCAACGTGTGTCTCAGGATTTAGCGGATTGCCAATAACAATACCCTTGGCTTTTTCTTCTACGCGTTTGATGATTTCAGACAAGATAGAGCGATGAACGAAGCCGCGAGAGCCTGCCACACAAGACTGTCCAGAAGCGCCAAAGTTGCCAGCGATCAAGCCGTTAGCAGCACTCTCCAAATCCGCATCTTCAAAGACAATGATAGGAGACTTGCCGCCAAGCTCTAAGCTTGTGACCGCAAAACTATTGGCAGAGTTTCTGACCACGTGACGCGCCGCTTCAGGCCCACCTGTAAAGGCAATTTTATCGACATCAGGATGACTGGTCAGCGGAATCGCGCAGTTTTCGGCATCGCCTGTGATGACAGAGACCACTCCTTTAGGGAATCCTGCTTGCTCAATCAATTCAGCAAACGCAAACATAGGACAAGGCGCGACTTCTGATGCTTTTAAAATAATAGTACAGCCCGCCGCTAGGGCTGGGCCAAGCTTAGTCGATGTTAAGAACATCTGGGCATTCCACGGTACGACAGCGGCGACCACACCGATGGGTTCACGAGTGGTGAAGACATGCATGTCAGGCTTATCAATCGGTAACGTCGCGCCTTCAACTTTATCAGCAAGACCCGCGTAATAACGGTAATAGTCACTGACATAGCGGGTTTGAGCGACCGTTTCGTGAGCCAATTTGCCACTGTCTGTCGTCTCAATCTCACCAAGTCTCTCAGCATTCTCTTCGATCAGTTCAGCCAAGCGGTACAATAATTTACCACGCTGAGTGGCGGTCATTTTTGCCCATTCAGGATTGTTAAGGGTGGCTTTTGCGCCGCTGACCGCGCGCTCAACATCTTCAGGGCTGGCACAAGCAAACGTTGCCCATGCTTCGCCAGTCGCAGGATTATAGCTGTCCAAGCGTTGGTTGTTACTGCCTTCGCACCACTCACCGTTGATATAAAGCTGGTAATGAGGTTTGGTCATGGTGATTCTCCAAATTTTTTAGGTTGTCTGTTTAGCCCGCACTAGAGTAAGAGACTCAAAGTATTTATGCAAACGCAGGCATGACATCATCAATAAAACGGCGTAACGAGTCGCGTTTTTGTTCATACGTCATACTAGAGTCGATCCAGAATGCAAATTCGTCATAGCCCAATTCTTCATAGACTTTAAGCTTTTCAATGACTTGCTCAGGCGTTCCTATTGGCATGTTTTCTAACATTTTTTCAGGCGCATACATATCGATTGCTGCCATTTCTTCTTCGCTTAATGGCTCAAGCAAGCCTTGACGAATTGGACGTTCGTTTTTGAACCATGCACCAAAGTAGCAGTAAAAGCGGCTGATAGATTTTGCTGCTGTTGCCACATCATCGGCATTACTACCCACATAAGCGTGCTGTAATAACATGATTTTTGGGTTCTTACCTTCGCCATGCTCAGCTTTGGCATTTTTAAATGCCGTCATGAGGTTTTGAATTTCGGTCATGCCTTGCCACAGTGGGGTGACTTGCACATTGCAGTCGTTTTCTACTGCAAAGTTATGGCTATGAGGGTCACGAGCTGCAATCCACATAGGCACGCCGCCACTTTGTACCGGTTTTGGCGCTGAGGTGGTCGATGGGAATTGGGTATATTTGCCATCATGGGCGTAGTCGCCTTTCCACAGTTTTTGGACGGCAGGGACAAGCTCTCGCATGCGCCCGCCAGCTTCCATGGCATCCATACCCGGCATCAAGCGCTCGTATTCAAAATTATAAGCACCGCGCGCGATACCTAAATCCAATCTGCCGCCTGTGATAATGTCTGTCATGGCAGCTTCGCCCGCCAGTTTGATCGGATGCCAGAAGGGTGCAATCACTGTACCCGTACCTAAGCGCACGTTTTTGGTGTGATGGGATAGATCAATCAAATTTAAAAATGGGTTGGGGGCGATGGTAAAATCCATACCATGGTGTTCGCCTGTCCAGATAGCGTGCATTCCGCCTTGGTCGGCCATTTTTGCCAGCTCAATAAAATCATTATGGAGCTGTTCATAAGATTGTGATTCGTCGAGGCGTTCCATGTGTAGGAATAGTGAGAATTTCATAAGGCATATCCTTTGCTATTTGTTTTTACTGACTGTATTTACAGGTCATGTTTGTTTAAGTGTCGTTTATGTATAAAATTTAGTGGACGCGACCTTGCTCTTCTTGGCCGACATAGACACCATAAAGACCGTTTTCGCTCTCTGCGGCGTAGCGAGTCATCATCGAATTCATGGCTGAGGTCGCAAAATCTTGTTTTTCAATATCATCGATTGCGACGTATTCACCAAGCTCTTTGGTCTCTGGCGAATTTGCAATGGCGCGGTAAAAGATATAGTTGGTATTGGTTTTGGTATTCTCATAGATTGAAAACACAGCGCCCAATTGCGCATCTATACCGTTATCTGTCAAAAACTGTTTGATGGCGCTGACCGCGTTGGTATTGTCATCGGTTGTCGTATTGGGTAAGACGGCTTTACCTTCGCTTTTGTTGATAATCACTTTACCGTTATGCTCGATAATGACGCCAACACAGACGTGTTTTTCTTGGGTACTGATGTCTGCCGCTTCGCGCTCTAATGCCAAACTAAAATAACCGCCTGATGCATAACCCAAACCATGGCCTTCACGGTTAGAGAAATTCAGTACTTCTCCCACCAAAAGATTGTGGTCACCTGCGTCGAGGTTACGTTCGGTTTTACAAGAAAAATGCGTGAGCGCACCATCGATAACAGGGTTGCCTTGCTCATCTTTGTGCCACTCAATCTGACTAAAACGGTCTTCTTTAGAGCTGGCAAATATGTTCGACACGGTCTGTTGGTCTTCACTTAAGATGTTGACAACAAAGCTTTCACAGTTAGCAAACACATCAAAGGTAGATAAAGATTTTGCTGGGCAAACCAGCAGTAATGGCGGATCAAGCGATACCGAGGTAAAAGAGTTGGCTGTAAAACCGACAGGCGTACCATCTTTACTCACCGCTGTAATCACGGTCACCCCAGTCATATAACTGCCGAAGGCGTTGCGGAGCATTTTAGGATCAAGTTGTTTCATGAGAACCTCTTTTTCAAATTAGGCATATTTTAGATTACACATTGGCCGTATGGTGCGAGTCGCACTGGGCAAAAAACCTTTCCAAGGCACTATTAACGGCATTGGCGTGTGTCATTTGTGTCATATGGCGCGCTTCTGGAACAATAACAGCATTGGCATTTGGCAAGATATCAGCCATCGTGAGCGACATCTTAGCGCTAGAATTGATGTCCATCTCCCCCGTCAGCAATAATGCAGGAACAGTAATGGTTTTGAGCTCTGCTGCTGGAATACCGCGCAGATGTGCAAACATTTGATAAGCTTGCGCGTACCCCAAACGGTTACCATTATTTAGCCATGAGCGGCACAGCTCTGCCTCGTTATCATATTGCGGATTACCATCGAACCATCTGGCAATCGGCTTATCAGTCACATTTTGCTCAAGATCATTAAGTAGTGATTCAGCGCGAGTTTGTACATCTTGCGCCGCATTGTCAGGACGATTATAGATGGCGTTGAACGCGGCAACGCCTCTAACGATTTTTGGGTAACTGACCGCCGTTTGTAATGCAGTCATTGCGCCTAAAGAGTGTCCAACGATAATGGCAGGCTCTCCAACCACGTTTTGGATAAAGTTGTTTAGAGCCGCGGCAAAGTCTTCTAACGTAAGCGTGGGATTGGGCAATAAATCGCTTTCCCCATGTCCTGGCATATCAATCACATAGCAACGATAACGGTCGTTAAAGGCTGATACCTGCTGATACCAGCTTTCTGCTCGCAAACCCACGCCATGAACAAAAACGATGGGAGTGGTTTTGTCGTTTTCATGATTACTGTCTTGATTACCACTAGAGTAATAAGCAATTCCGTTAGAGATTTCGCGTGACCATTTCATCAGTAGATGCTCCTTAAACGGCGGCTGGATTATTCAAATCATGACCGAGATCTTTTAAATCTTGGTAACGATCACCAATGCGATGATGGGGACGACCACCAGTGGCACCGCCTAACACAATCACCACTTCATCGTCGCGAGGCGCATCAGGAATAGCAAATTGAATCGTCAAATAATGAGAGCGGCGACCAGCATCATCTTTGTCCATCAGTGGAACCATGATAGGAGTGTTGGCTGTGCCGCGCGTATTGGTAAAGGCTAAATACGTATTGGCAGACAAGGCTTCACGATAAAAATTACCAAAATGTAGGGTATGAATCAGACCTGATGCGTGTTCGATTTCGCCATTTAAACCCACCACAGCGGCTTTGCCATAAGCTTCAATCTTGTCAGCCCCGCCTGCTAAGGCAATGATTTTGTCAGTCAGTAGCTTACCTAAGACAGGTGCGAACGCTTTGATTTCGGGTTGCAAATCTTCAGCATAACGACCAGCCCATGGGTTGGTCACAACAGCTGCAACCGCAAACATGCGTAGAGGTGTGTCGGCTGACTTGTAGCCTTCAATCAAGGTCTCTTCTTCAAAAGTGACAATCTTTCTGATTTCTGGTTTTTGCATGATGACTTCCCTTTAGTAATAATCTCTAGTAATAAATGGTTTCTAACAATATTGGTATACCATAATACGGTATTAAATAAATTACTAGCTTTTTTTGAAAAAAAATATTATGGTATACCATGATACGAGGTACAAGCTTACTGCTTTTTTGCGCCATACTCGCTATACTTCTTTTTTACATCTAAGAGAGCAGAGACCTTATGTTAGAAAAAGTAGAAAAACCAAAGACCTTAAAAGACACAGCGCTAGAGCAATTGCGCTTGGCTATCATGATTGGACAGCTGGCACCAGGTCAACGATTGGTAGAGCGTACTATTTGCGAGCAGTTGGGAGTCAGTCGCACCGTGGTACGAGAGTGTATAAGGCACTTAGAGAGCGAGCATTTGGTGACTTTTTCTGCAGGTGGCTCTTCAGTGGCTGTGCTCGAGAGCGATGAGATTCGCCAAATCTATCATTTGCGTGCCATGCTCGAGAGTGAAGCGGTTCGTCATTGTGCTGAGCAAGCCAGCCCTGAGTTAGTAGAATTATTGCAAGAAGGGTTGATTCAAATTCGAGACAACTTGCATGCAGGGGATGTGGTCGAAGCACTCGCGCATTCTTATGCCTTTTACGAGCGTCTCTTTGTGACGGCTGGCATGACGGTTGCGTGGGAGTTGACAGAGCGGTTGAATGGTCGTATCGGTCGTTTGCGCTTTATGACCTTATCGACCAAAGAGCGTTCTGTTAAAGGCCCAAACAATCTACAAGAAATCGTCAACAATATTGCCAAAGGTGACAGTAAAGCTGCTGTCAAAGCTTGCCGCAAACATATCGATGAAGCCTGCCGTATGGGTTTGCATCTCAATCAACAATAAATAATAGGGAAGAGTCATGGATAAAACACGATTTGAACTTGGTCTTACCAAGCGTAAAGCCACGTTAGGTGCTGAATATGTAGAAAAAAACCTACAGGCAGCCGATGATTTTAACCGTCCGTTTCAAGAAGCCATGACAGAATGGTGCTGGGGTTTTGGTTGGGGTGATGAGGCCATCGACGCCAAAACCCGTTCACTGATGAACCTAACCATGATTGCGGCACTCGGCAAAATGCATGAGTGGGAGCTGCATCTAAATGGCGCCATTACTAATGGCTGTTCTGTGGAAGAAATTCGCGCCACAATTCATGCCATCGCAATCTATTGCGGTGTACCACAAGGCGTAGAGTGCTTTCGTATTGCCCGTCAAGTATTGACCACACGCGGATTATTAGAATCCTGAAACCTGCTGGAGAGAGAGATGCAATTAAAGAACGATGCGTTGTTTAGACAACAAGCTTTTATCAATGGGGTGTGGTGTGATGCTGATAATAAGCAAACCCATGAAGTACTGAATCCGGCGACAGGGGAGGTCATTGGTACGGTACCAATGATGGGAGCTAATGAAACTCGCCGTGCCATTGAAGCTGCGGACACTGCACAATCAACATGGGCAAAAAAAACGGGTAAAGAGCGCAGTATCGTTTTGCGTCGTTGGCACACGCTGATTGCCGAAAACATCGAAGATTTGGCATTGCTGATGACCCATGAGCAAGGCAAGCCAATCGGTGAAGCCAAAGGGGAGATTCAAAGCGGACTGGATTATCTAGAATGGTTTGCTGAAGAAGCGAAACGGGTTTATGGTGATGTGATTCCTGGCCACATGGCAGATAAGCGTCTGATCGTCATCAAACAACCTGTTGGGGTTACCGCAGCCATCACCCCGTGGAATTTTCCACACTCAATGATCAGCCGTAAGGCAGGGCCTGCCTTAGCAGCGGGTTGTCCAATGATTGTAAAACCTGCGATGGAGACGCCATACTCAGCATTGGCAATGGCGTATCTGGCACAGCAAGCGGGTATTCCTGACGGCATTTATAGCGTAGTGACAGGTGATCCAGTGGCAATTGGGGAAGAGATGACCACAAACCCGATGGTCAAAAAAATCAGCTTCACCGGTTCAACGCGCGTGGGCAAAATCTTGATGAAACAGTGTGCGGATACGGTCAAAAAAATGTCGATGGAGCTGGGTGGCAATGCGCCTTTCATTGTTTTTGACGATGCAGACATAGACGCTGCCGTTACTGGTGCGATGATGAGTAAATATCGCAACAGTGGGCAAACATGCGTGTGCGCCAATCGCTTATTTGTGCAAGCGGGCGTTTATGAAGCGTTTTCACAAAAACTGGCAGAACAAGTACGCGCCATAAAAGTGGGCAATGGCTTAGAGTCAGGTGTAACACAAGGCCCGCTAATTTCAAAAGCCGCTGCTGATAATACAGAAGCATTGGTTGAAGATGCCAAAAACAAAGGCGCGACGGTTCTGTGCGGTGGTCAACGAGTCGATGCGGATAAAAATTTCTTTAATCCAACCATTCTGACCGATGTCAACAATGACATGCGGATTGCCAATGAAGAAATCTTTGCGCCAATCGCGCCGATTTTCAAATTTGACACAGACGAAGAGGCAGTTGCCTTAGCCAATCGTACTGAATATGGCTTGGCGGGTTATTTTTATAGTCGAGACATTGGCCGTGTTTGGCGTATCGCTGAAGCGCTTGAAGTCGGTATGGTCGGCGTCAACACAGGTATGTTGACCACAGAGTTGGCACCGTTTGGCGGGGTTAAAGAATCTGGTATGGGGCGTGAAGGATCAAAATATGGTATCGAAGAATATGTTGAAACCAAATATATCTGCTTAGATATCAACTGAGATAACTGACAAATATCATAACGCGCGACTGAAATAAATTTTTCTTGCTTGCTGTACTTTCATCGACAGAGGCTACGTAAAATATATTTCAGCCACGCTGTATTTATTTTATAGTGGATTAAAAACAAGCTTATTATTTTGCGGGTATCGGTTTATCCCAGTAGGGTGGTGACCCGTAATACCCTTCGATAAAATCAATAAAGCATCGGATCTTATGTGGCAGCAGTTTTCTATGCGCATAAACCGCATACAAGCCTAACGTTTCGGGCTCATATTCAGGTAGCACTATCACCAGCTTGCCTTCTACAAGGGCTTCACTGGCAATAAAAGTGGGTTGCAGCGCCAAACCCGCACCTGCTATCGCCGCATTGACCAGCAAATCTCCGTTATTACTGCTCAAACCACCATCACGCTGACTGCTCTCTATACTCAGCCATTGATAAATCTCTTCTTTATTGCTTCTTTCCATATAGCTGTAATGTAAATAACGATGGTTTTTTAAATCTTCAGGGTTGCGAGGCACGCCGTATTTTTTAAGATAGTCAGGCGAGGCACATAAGATGACTCGAATAGGCGCTACTTGCTTGGCAATCAATGAAGAGCTTTTGAGCTGTCCAATACGAAGTGCCACATCAAAGCCTTCTTCAACAATATCTACCTTACGATCCGTCAGCTGTAAATCGACATTGACTGAAGGGTAGAGGGCCTGAAAATCTGTGATGAGTTGCGCCATGTGTTTTAATGCAAATGAAACAGGCGCGCTGATTCTTAGTGTCCCTTTGGGTTTTTGTTGAAACCCGCCCAATTTGGACTCCATGTCATCGATACTTAATAATATTTGCTGTGCATGCTGAAAATAATGCGTACCAGCCTCTGTTAGACTGACTTTACGCGTAGTGCGATTGAGTAATCGTATTTCAAGACGTTCTTCTAGCTTTGATACATATTTGCTCACTAACTGTGGCGACAGTTGCATCGCGGTTGCGGCATTACTGAAACTGCCTTCAGTGACGACTGACACAAACGCTCGCATGGCATCGATTCTGTCCATTACTGCTGGTTTCCTTGAGACATTCATGAAGATATCATTATCAACATTCTGTTGTTAGTTATTTGCTATTAGTTATCTTACTCTTTTGCTTTGTTGATAGTAAAGTGTATTGCCTTATCGAGACAAACAGACGTCTCCACATACATTTTATAGAGTAACCACAAATGACAAATTCAACCTTAAACAAAATCTTCCTATCAGAGGCTGGCATAGCCGCGCTAGTACTGCGTGTGCCAGTTGGTCTCATTCTAGCAGCACATGGCGCGCAAAAGTTATTTGGCTGGTTTGGTGGTAATGGGTTGGCAGGTACTGCTGGATGGATGAGCAGTATTGGTATTGAGCCAGGTTATTTGATGGCCATATTGGCTGGCAGCGCTGAATTTTTTGGTGGTTTAGCATTGGTATTAGGATTATTGACCCGACCAGCAGCAGTGGTTGCCGCATTTACGATGATCGTCGCTATTTTTTCGGTACATATTGGTAATGGTTTATTCGCAAGTAATAACGGTTATGAGTATGCGCTGACGTTATTGGTTGTATTGGTTTCTTTGGCGATACAAGGCGGCGGCTATCTAAGTCTTGACAATCAGTTGGCAAAAAAATAAAACGTCTGTCATTGTTATACTCAATCACGATGATTCAGTCAAAAATTAATCTTATGTACCCAATCAGCCTTTGCACGCGTCTGCACAGATTAGTCGTCTTGCGCCGCGTGTTTTTAGAGCATGATATTATCTAGATAAATCACTTTTGTGATTTCATCCTTTACAAAACTACTCATACTTCTGCCACAACTAACCTTCCTCATTCTAAGATGGTTATTTTAACCATCTCCATAACTGCATGATAATTATATTAAAATATCTTACTATAATTTGTAAACAATAATAATTATCATTATTGTTTGTATTATCCTTACAATGTTGCTAAAGTGTGCATTCTTTATTGCTGAACAGTTAACTGCTGTTCGGTTTTTCTGTTTTAAAATGTGACCTGTATCAATATGTTGACCGTTTAGTGTCTATCAGTTGCAGTCAGAGAAAGACAGTTTTTATTTTTTTGATCAAAATTTTTATTATTTTTGGTCAAAATATAAGCGCACTTTAGCCTGA